>DPWT01000035.1 GCA_003527555.1 Verrucomicrobiales bacterium
TATTTGGATGATCTATGAATGAAATAATCTACCAGAAAGATAATCTTCCCGATCGTTTTGGTGCCATGACGGTAAAGGAACTACGTCAGGGATTACGGCGTGGCATGTTTATGATCCCATTTATTGTCATTCAAGGAATGGCCGTTTTGGCAATGGCTGCAGAGTTCAGTATGGGAGATGTGGAGAGTTATTCAAAAATGACTGGTTTACTCAACCCTGTGCTCTTCTTCAATTCTGGGCCATTTTGGTCAGTCGCTGGATTTATTTGTATCATCGTAATGCCACTTGGTGGGTTGGCACTTATGCGGCAGGAGCTCGACGAGGGAAACCATGAGCTGCTACTGTTGACACCTCTGACTCGTTGGCGGGTTGTTACTGGCAAGTTTGTCGCACTGTGGGGGTTGTGTTTGATAACATTTTTTTCACTGCTTCCATACATGATTGTTCGTTATTTCATTGGCGGAATAGATGCATGGAGAAATATTGTTATGGCACTCACTGTGGTGACGGCTTCTGGTATTTTATGTGCGGGTTTTATTGGGGCCTCGTCATATCGCACCAACCTAGGACGTATTTGTATGATGCTGTTGTTTGTTTTTTCAATGATTCTATCTTGGCTAGCTCCAATGTGGGGTAGTTTTGCCCAGACAAAAGTGTGTGGTGTGATTTATCATGCCAACGCACTGGCATACTTTGTCTGTTACACCATGTTTGGTCTCGCGCTGGCTCGATCGCGTATTCGGCTGGTGGTATCTCAGTATGAGGTGAAGCCCAGCTGGATGGTTATCGGGTTGCTGATATTCACTCCTCTGGTGGTATCGATTGTGACAGCTGTGACACTAGGTTTCGGTGGATTTGTCGGTCTGATCGGAATGGCGCTTATTGCATGGTTTGCCGATAGCACACCAAAAGCGCCAGGCTGGATGGCAGCACCTAAGTTAAATATTCCAGCAGAGCCACCACCCCAGCTGATTGTGCCGGGCACCACTAAAAACCAGTCGATTGAGCGTGATGAAGACTGTCATATCGGTGGAAATCCCTGATATTACAAGGGAAATTCAAGATTGCTTTCTACACTAATTCCGCATATCATCCCCATCCGCAGGGGGACGCATTCGCGTCCTTTCTCCGTCTAAGCCAATTTGATAACTGGATTAATTAAAAGGTTACCAATGCTGGCTGATTACTAATCACCTGAAATTTTTTATGGGATTCATTGATGCCTTCAAGAGGTGGCGCCTCGCCAGTAAGGGGATGTCATCGGGTAAAAAACGCCGCACATCTACCGTCAGCGAGAATAAGGTGGTGGATTCTATGGAGCGTAGTGTTTGGATGAAATTACTTATTTATCCTATTTTTGCTGCGCTTGCCTGCCTAATCACGGCCTTCTATGTATCTGGTGATACATTATTCCATGGTCAGGGGTTACGTCGTTCCCTTATCTGCTTGATCTTGGCGGCAGCGGTTGTTCTTTTTTACCATATTCGCAATTCTCTCAAGATTGGCAACGGCAAGGTGGTTTTGGTTTTTGGCGGAATTTTGGTGCACCTTACATTGCTGCGGATTGTGTGTTATTTATGTGATGCAAATCACTGGCCCATGGACTACCGCTTGCTGTTACCGCCGTTGGCATTTGCTCCAATGGTTCACTCGGTTTTAGTGGGTAGATATGCTGGCGTTTTTTCTGCTCTTAGCGTTAGCCTTTTTGGTTGCTTGCTAATGCCGGTGCAGGAGATTTTTCAATTTATGATCATGAGTTTGGTCGCTGGTTCTATTGCCGTTGCGCTCACGCGCAAGGTTCGCAGACGAGGCAGCGTGTTGCGGGCCGGCTTCTATGTGGGTGTCGTAACCCTTCTTTTGGCGATAACTTTCGACAAGATTAGTCTCACGGAAATAATGACTCCATATGGATTTGCTGATGAGGCATCGAAAGTCCTTGTTGTACTTGCTTGTGGTTTGCTCACCGGCATGGTTGTAAGTGGTTTACTGCCTGCACTCGAAAGTCTATTTAAGCTCACAACAAATATCAGCTGGCTAGAAATGAGTGATCTTAACCACAAGCTGCTGCGCAAGCTACAGCTCGAGGCGCCAGGAACCTATCACCACAGTATGGTCGTAGCCACGCTCGCCGAGTCCGCTGCTGAGGAGGTTGGCGCAAATGCATCCATGTGCCGTGTCTGCTCATATTTCCATGATATTGGTAAACTCAAAAAACCAGAATATTTCATTGAGAATCAGGGTGAAATCAACCCACACGATTCGCTCACGCCGACCATGAGTGCGATCATTATCATCGCGCATGTAAAAGATGGGGTGGATATGGCAATAAAGCATAAACTAAATCCAAAGATCATTGAGGTGATCCGCGAGCATCACGGGGATTCATTAGTGCAGTATTTTTATCATAAGGCTCGTGAACAGCGGCTGGACTCCGAGCATCAAATCGAAGAGGGGATCGAGAATCAAGACGACCTTCCTGGAGTTGATGTTAAAAACTTTCGCTACCCTGGACCGTGCCCAACAAGTCGTGAGAGTTGTATTATCAGCCTTGCGGACTGCGTTGAGAGTGCATCACGCAGCATGAAAAAGCCAACGCCTCAGAAAATCAGGAATTTGATTCAGGAGATCGTGATGGATAGAGTAACCAGCGGG
>DPWT01000280.1 GCA_003527555.1 Verrucomicrobiales bacterium
ATGGATAGAGTAACCAGCGGGCAACTTGATAAAAGTGGTCTCACAATGCGTGATCTTAAGAGGGTATGTGACAGTTTCTCAGCTACTTTGCGGAGTATGATGCACACTCGTATCGACTACCCCAAGGATGATCCAGGCACTCGAAAAACCCATAATCCATCTGCTGTGAAAAGGCAAAATGGTAATGGTGTGCCAACCGATCAGACAAATTCACTAACGAGGACAAAATCATAGACAGAGGGCCTCTACATCATGTCCGAAATACCCAAACTCGCGGTTTATGATCACCAGCACTCGATGAAGATCGATGAGGGTCTTGTTTTCAAGCTAGAAAAAACAGCTTTAGAGGCCATTCCAATGGTGTTAGATCGTTGTAATTTTCCTAACTCACCATTGTCTAGCCTAAAGATTGTTGAGGTTAGTTTAGTCGATGATGCTACGATTGCAGACGTGCATGAGCGATTTATGAACATTGCCGGAGCGACGGATGTTATTACCTTTGATCATGGGGAAATACACATCAGCGTTGAGACTGCGCAGCGGCAAGCGGCAGAATATTTTCAAGATTTTGAAAAGGAAATCATGTTATATATTCTGCACGGGCTTCTCCATCTCGCTGGACATGAGGACGCATCAGACGCTGGCTACGCGGCTATGGACTTGCATCAAACTGAATTGCTTAGTCGTGTCTGGCAGCCATAATTCCAGATTCCGTAATCACTCCCTCCATCAACTGATCGTGCTTCTCACAAGTAATATGGTCAACTATCTGCATATTCATGCCGACCCCCCAGACCATTGCTCTTGATGATTTTTTGGCCAATGCACGATCGTAGTAGCCGCCGCCATGCCCCAGTCGTGCTCCATTACGGGCAAAAGCTAATCCGGGACAGAGAAACAAATCTACCTCTGAGGTGTTTACCTCGGAGTGTTCATTGAGCTTAGGTTCTAAAATCCCGTATGAGCCAAGCATTAGGTTGGTTGGGGAAGTTACGGTGTGAAATGAAAGTATTTTGTCTTCATGACACAACGGGTAAACGAAGCGCACATCGGGAAGCGACTCGTGTAATTCAGACAGGTCGATTTCTTTGCCGTGTGCGGCGAAAATAGCAATGGTATTTGTGCTGAGAAGCATATGCTTACTGCAGGCAATATGTGAGCAAATAGCAGCTGAATACTGCTGAAGTTGATCCGTCGTGGTTTTTTCTAGGCGCTCTCGTATTCGTGCGCGCAACCGCTTTTTGTCTTCATAGATCATATCGCCCTGTGCCATGCTTGAGATGAGATTATCGATCGTAACAGCAAAAGTAAATCCTTTGCGACCAGTTGGATCACAAACGTGAGGTTAAAATGTCGCTTGATAGACAGCTCTAAATATCGGATAATACGTGAGATGACTTGTGTGCAACGAATATGGATCCAACTAATGATAGGAGCTGTTCTTACGGGAGCAATAGAAGCCAACCCGCCAGAACTAAAGGGGAAATATAAAAAGCCCACTATCAACCAGCGGTTTTTTGGGGCAGATCTTGCCATGGTAGGTAATGAACGCGATGAATACGCAACTAATTTAGCATCCTATGCTGTGAAAATATTACGCGCCAAGAAAGGGGATCAAGATACGCTTGATCTCACCCGCCAAATCATCGGGCTTGCATTACACCTATCGCCCAGAAATAAGAAAAGTCTTGTGGCCAATGCTCAGCTTGCGCGCGGCATCATGCCTGAGTTGATTGCCTGCGACTATGACCCAGAAGTTTTTGCGCGTCTCTTGCTTACTCGTGGGCAACTTCTTGAGAAACGCCAAGGGGCAAGTAATTTGTTGGTGGCACGATACCTAATCGCGCTTGCTGCAACGATAGATCCACGTAACGAAGATGCGGTATACGAGGCAGAAGTGCGCCGTATCGATCATGGGGAAATATCTTGGGTAAAACTCACCGATGCGCGACCGTGATAGTGCAGTTGTAGTGCAGCGCGTGGATGTATTTTGGTTGCCAATTGTTCGCTTGCATTGCCCTTGTTGGTGTGACTAAATCTATCATTGGTTTTCATGAAATTGATTTCTCACATATTTGTTTTACTGGCTGTTGTAACGTTCCTCAGTGCGTGTGGTAGCGTGCAGACAGTGACTAAAGAGCAGGTGAGGTCAGATTGGCGCGGCAGAGCGGAGTCGTTTTCTGTCGGAAAAGACGAGAATGGGAATCCGGTGATGAAGTCGGATCGCCGAAGCTCGCTTGAGGGTAAACGTAGCAACATTGCTGGAAGTCGTGACTTTAACGGACTAGACTACACCAAAAAATCCTATCGCAAGAAACGTTGGTTCGGCAATTCTCTGTTCAGCAAAAAACAGTATGATGGAAACATTGATGGGGGTCGTTTCAAAAGCGAGCCGTTGTTTATGAAAAAACAGGCTTCCGCGAGTAAATACAGAGCTCGAGTCGATGGGCAGGCATTTGCGGTGAACCCTATATCTTCGGTCTCTGCTAGGGAGCAGAGCGGCGCTCGTTTCAGCAGACCAAGTGACGCCCAAATAACTGCACGCCGTGGTGTTTTTGTGCAGCCAGACATTATCCACTGGAAAGAGCAGGAGGGCTTGACGATCAAGGACACGAATAAAATGCTCGGTCGCTAGACTGCAGATTGAACATTGTTTTGAAATTTGTTGTAAGCCTAAGCGTATGTAATGTCGTGATGCCCCTGTCACTCAAAAGTATCAATATTTTATGAAATTGAATCCACTCGTTATACCAGCCACGATCATGTGTTTTATTGTTGGCCCGCTGGCGGCCAATGAACTACAGCAACAATTTGAACCGCAAAAAAAATGGAATTACTTCGGTGAACTCAAGCACGAGGGACGCAATTTGAACGTGATGAGTAAAGGCGATAATATGGTCGCGAATATCTCTGCCTCTGGGAAGCTTGAGAAGACGGATTTTCTTCGCACCAAGGAGAAATTTCAAGACGTTCATATGAAGTTAGAATTCATGTTGCCCAAGGGGTCTAATTCTGGCGTGTATTTCATGGGTCGATATGAGATTCAAATCCTCGATAGCTTTGGTAGAAAAAGATTCGGATCAGGTGACCTCGGTGGGCTCTACCAGCGATGGGATGTGAACCGAGATCCGAAAGGATTCGATGGGGTTAAGCCCAAAGTTAACGCAGCGAAAGCGCCAGGCGAGTGGCAGACGATGGAGGTCGTCTTCCGTGCTCCACGATTTGCTAAAGATGGTAGCAAGACGCACCATGCCAAGTTTATCAAGGTGCTGGTTAATGGCCAATTAGTACACGTGAACCAAATTGCCAAAGGGCCGACACGCTCGTCGAAATTCGGTGATGAATCTGCCATGCCGGCTTCACTTTATATTCAAGGCGACCATGGTCCGGTCGCGATTCGTAAGATCGAGTTGAAGAAACTTAATCTCAGCACGGATGGAGAAAAAGCGCTCTAGGCTGTGGATATTGTATCTCTTGAAAAAACAGCTGTCCCTTGCTAAGGGCGGTGGCGCATGAGGGGGGCTTATACAAAGCCAAAAGCTGTGTTGAATACCACGCCATGTGCGTGAATACAGATCATGGTGTCGCATGAATAGTGAGTAATTCTGTTCACCAAGGTAGACTGAACGTTAGCAAAAAAATCACTGTGCCGATGTGGAATATTCACAGGAAAGTTTGCCAGATCACACTCGACAATATGAGCTTAGAGAAGAAGAATGATTTAGATAGCCCTCGTGTTTTTCCGATAAATCTGGCAGATACGCGTTTCGAAAGTTTCACTGGGCGTTCTTTTTCAAGGCGTATCAACCCTAAACAAAATCCTGAATAATCAAACTAACCATGACCTACCCTATTTATATCAAATCATTTTTAATCGTCGCTTTTTGTGGGGCTATAACAATGCTAAATGCAGATGCTAAGGTCATTCCGGGAGCTACCGAAGCGACGCCTTCGTATTCCCAGTATTTTTCATGGATTAATAATACTAACGAGGGATC
>DPWT01000287.1 GCA_003527555.1 Verrucomicrobiales bacterium
AAAGTTAACTATCGCCAGGAAGTAGCCGCTTCAAACTCGAGTAGATTGGCCGACCTGAAACACGGCGGTTGAACAAGTATACAGCGATGCAGGCGAAGAGAATATTCGTTCCCCAAGCAGCTAGGGCGGGGGGTAGAGTGCCAGCCTCACCGAAAGTCAGAAAAAAGCTCGAGGAAAATAGCATGCCTACGCACAGAAAGAGAGCTATGGATACGCCCCCTCCCACACCTCTTCGCGAAAATACAATCCCAAGGGGTGCTGCAAGTAAGATTACCACTAAACAGATCACAGGCTGTGCGAAGCGATAATGCCACTGCGTGAGATAGGGTCTGTGATTGGCCCATTCTATTCCCTTGTGAGCACTGAGCCAACTATTGAGCTCTGGAACACCAAGGTGCGACTGGGACAAGCCAGGTTTGACGATCTGCCATGGTGTTTCTGGCCAATCACGTATCACGACGTCACCCGTCTTCATGAGCTCTGGTTTGGGCGATGCTCGGTTATCGATGATTTGTGTGCCAGTAAAAGTCCATTTTTTGTTCTCCCGCGACCACTGTGCCTGTTTTGCTCGCAAAACGGTTGTGGGGTGACCGCCACTGTTGAAGGCACTCACTGTGACATTCATGATCGTATCAGTTTTTTCAAATTGATAGGGAAAGGCTCCCACTAACCATACGCGTTTTGAGTTATTATCACGATAGAGAACAGTGCGGGCCCTATCAGCCTCGCCACCCTTGGCCTTATCCATGATGATTTCCTTATATCCCTCGGCCGTAGGCCCCCAGTGGTAATTGTACACAAGACATACTGTTGAGGAAAAAATGCCCGTCACCAGCAGGGGTAAAACAATTCTGAAAATACCACGGCCTGTCTGTATCATTGATACAATTTCCTGGTGTCGCGACATTTTCCCAAGGCTGTATAGCAGTGCCAACAATAGCACGTAGGGCAGCATAAAGACGATGGTCGCTGGTAGAAAGATGCCGTAATAGCTGATGGCCATCTCGATGCTGTTATTGCTTTGTGAGAAATTTGACGCGTTGTTCTGTAAATCGGTGAGCAGAAGCACGGCGAGCATACCACCCATACAGAGGGCGAAGGCTGAGAGGAAGCGGCGGGCGAGATAGCGATCGAGACTGCCTGAAAAATAATACATCCATGAAGCGATGGCGGGTATTATGCAGAGTAATGCTAATAACCATGGGCGCAATCTATGCCCTGGGATGTCAGTATCGGGGAAACCAATGATGTGCTCATCCACGGCTGCCATCTCGTGAGGGATAACGTATAAGCATAGAACAACGCCCAAAATCGACAGGCCGATTGGCCATAGTAGTGATTTGATCGAAAACCTTGCAAACACATCCTCATCATGCCGAGACAGGGTCAACTGGCAAGTCACAAGTGTGGGCAGGATACATTGCATTCGCATGTTATTTCATGAAGACCACGTCTTGCGGGAGCCACGTTCACGTGTTATCAATCGGCTCAAGATATGGGAATAGCAGATAGAGATTACCACCGAAACATGCCGCCTAAAATGCATAGCGGTATGGCGAGTCAGCCGTCACGTTTTGCGGCGGCTCCTGTAGTAAAGTGGCTGATGATCATCAATATCGCGGTGTATTTCCTAGATATGATTGTGCTTAAGTATAAGATGCAAGCATGGGGGCATTTTAGCGTGGCTACTGCAATTGAAAATTTCCAAATTTGGCGTTTTATCACATTTCAGTTTTTGCATGATACGGCAAGTTTCCACCATCTATTGGTTAACATGCTTGGGCTTTTCTTTTTTGGGCATTTTGCCGAGCGATGGTGGGGGAGTCAGAAGTTTCTAATTTATTATTTATCGACCGGCGCAGCTGGTGCTTTACTTTACGTAGTTCTTTTTTACGCGGGTTGGTTTGGCACCCAGCCAGTGCCAATAGGCTTGAACGAGATGTTGCCAGCTACATACATTCCCTTAGTGGGTGCGTCTGCGGGTATCTTCGGCATTCTAGCATGTGTTGCTATCATTGCGCCAAATCTCAAAGTATTGCTATTTTTTATTCTTCCCATGAGTATGCGCACCTTCGCATACATGGCGCTCGGTATAAGTGCGGTAGTTATTCTATTTAATCTCCAGAACGCCGGTGGTGAAGCAGGTCACCTTGGCGGCGCTATTCTTGGGTTCGTTTTAATGAAGTTTCCCTTCTTGCTTAACTTTATCGGTGAGAATAATGGACGAAATCGACGAGTCGTAGATGCTCGGGTGATGCGCGACTCCAAGATGAAGCCACGCATTGCCA
Organism: Verrucomicrobiales bacterium; assembly: GCA_003527555.1. Lineage (GTDB taxonomy): Bacteria > Verrucomicrobiota > Verrucomicrobiia > Verrucomicrobiales > Akkermansiaceae > Oceaniferula. The sequence goes on from DPWT01000287.1 coordinate 2,289, forward strand.
TCAATTTAGACGATTCTGAAATCGACCGTATTCTCGATAAAGTTAATCGCGACGGCCTGCAGAGCCTGACTGAGGAAGAACGCGACGTGTTGAAGCGTGTGGCCAATCAATAATTTGTTCAATGGATGACCAAGAAATGATCAACTGCTCAGCGCAGGAAAAGCAAATGACTCGTCTGCGTGCGATCATTCACCGACTCCGTGCGCCGGGTGGATGCCCGTGGGATGCGGAGCAAACGCACGAAAGCCTGCTGCAAAATCTGATTGAGGAAACCTACGAGACGGTTGATGCAATCAAGCGAGGTGATTGGGAGCACCTTAAGGAAGAGCTTGGCGATCTATTGCTGCAGGTTGTTTTCCATAGTGAATTAGCGGAGGAAGCTGGGAGATATAATTTTGATGATGTTGCCAGTGGAGTTAGTGATAAGCTTGTTAGGCGACACCCACACGTTTACGGTGATAGCTCGGTGAATGATACTGACGGTGTGCTTAACCAGTGGGATGCGATCAAGAGACAGGAAAAAGGAGATGAAGACGAACCCTATCTTCATAATATAGGTAAAGGCCTCCCCTCGATGCTACGAGCCGCTAAACTGCAAAAAAAAGCCGCCAAAGTAGGCTTCGATTGGCCAGACGACGATGGCGTTGTGGATAAAATCCGTGAGGAATTGGAAGAGGTTGAGGAGGAAATTAAGTCAGGTGACAGCGACAAACTCAGTGAGGAAATAGGGGACCTATTGTTTTCAGTGGTGAACCTCGCTCGCCGTCATAAGCTCGATCCTGAGATCCTATTAGAATCTACTAACGGTAAATTTGAACAACGTTTTGCTGCGATGGATCATGCTTTGCAGTTGTTAGGGATTACGCTCGATTGCGCCACTCTGGATGAGATGGAGCTAGAGTGGCAAAGGTCAAAGTAGTAGGCAACACTACGCGAGATCCTCTACATTGGCATACAGAGCGCGAATATTTAGCAGAGCTTTCTCAAGTAAGCTAGATTCATCGGCCGTCAGGTTCCCTTTGGTCTTAGCGGCGAGCATTTCTAATGAGTCCAAGACGGTAGCTGCTGCTTTGAGGTTAACACTGGTTTCACCGGTGGCAGGGTTGGGGAGTTGACCAAGAAATAGTCCAGCATTTTGTGCCTGAAGGTAAACGAAGTCATTGAAGCGGGTGTCAGTTTGTTTGGTGTCACTCATTGTGTTGTTGATTGCAGATTTAGAGAATTGGGATTATCAGTTAGGGCGTTACGGTAACAATAACCGGCTTTTTGCCAAAGTATTTTCGTGCTGCTTTTTTTATGTCATCATCAGTCAATGCACGGATGACATCAGGTGTGTGCGTATGATGATCCGCAGGGAAGCCTAACAAGACATCAATTGCGCTGAGGCGTGCCATCGATCCTATTTTTTGTTTGCTTAGCGCATGAGATGCCAGCCAAGTGGTTTTAACATCTTTTAGTGTATTCTCAGGAATGCCTTTCTCTGCGATCTTCTCAATTTCCTCTAATAAAACTGAGCGTGCGGTATCAAGCTGTTCTGGCGAGGTCCCCATGTAGAATGCAAACATACCGGTGTTGATGCCATGGAACTGAGTGGCAGATACATAGTAGGCGAGTCCAAGCTCTTCTCGGATTTTGGTGAATAGTGGCCCTGCCATGTCTGTGCAATAGTCATGGATTAGCTCGAGTGCGTGATTGTCGCATTCATGTGCACTGGCACCATGGAAACCAACTGTGAGAATAGCTTGCTGTTTGTCGAGTTGCTCGCGAATCTCAATCGGTTTCAAGATATCAACATCTGGAGCGGTCATGCGTTTGCCTTTTTCCATGGTGCCAAAAAACTTCTCTACATCATCAGTCACGGCTTCCAGATCGATGTCGCCAAAAATAGCGAGCACTGAGTTTTTAGCCGTGAAATATTTCTGATGATATGTGGCAAGTGAATTGGAGGTAAGTGCATTCAGGGACTTTTCAGTTCCCCCGCTGTTTAATCCGTAACCATTTTCGCCAAAGAGGGCGGGTCTCATCTGTCGGAATGCTACCGATAGTGGATCTTGTTCTTGTTCACGTAACTCGGTAATCATCGTTTTACGTTCACGCTCAAGTGCCTCTTCAGGAAGTGATGGGTTTTGAATTAGATCGCCAACGATTTCTAGTACGACCGGTAAATCGTCACGTAAGCATGATGCTGAAGTCAATGTTGTGTTATTACCACAGCTGATTCCGTATGATGCGCCGAGCGAGTCCATCGTATGCGCGATGTCCTCACCCGTCATTGTGTTCGTGCCCTTTGGTATAAGTTTGGACAGAAGAGCGTTGGTTCCCGAGTTCTCTGCGGTCTCTGAAACTAACCCCGCGAGTGTTGCCATGGTAATGGAGACTGTTGGTAGGCGGTCATCTTTCATCAACACAAGGGTGAGCCCATTGTTGAGCTCGCGGGTAATCATTTCGCCACGTGTCGATATGGGTTTGATATCCGTTTTGCTTATTTCTTGGTCCTCTGGGTCAAGTGAAGTTATAGTGAGTGTGTCAGGGATCAGATAGGTCTCTGCGCATCGCCACAGGTCATTTTCGCTAACGCGGTTAATATAAGTTAGGTAATCACGAGTGAAATTGAGATTGCGTGTTTCCTGCCAGTTTGATGCAAGGTCTGATGCTCTACCAGATGCAGTAGCCAATGTGCGAACTTGGTTCACGTAGGTTATGCGTTTTGCCTTCGATAATTCATCGTTCATTTCAGCTTTTGTTAGCTGGTTGATTTCTTCGAGAATTTTTGCCTGTAACGCATCAGATTTCTCAGGATCTACAATCGCAGATACCGCAAATAGCCCGGGAAGCTGGGGAGTATTCATGCACCATGAACCAATGTGATGGCAGAGACCGGTTCGCTCACGGATGTTGCGATATAATCTACTCGACCGCCCTGTGCCAAGAATCGTAGCCAGTAAGTCAAGGGTGGCAGAGTCGCGGTGCTCAAGTTCGGGGATTTGCCATGCCATGGTGAGTTTGGATGTAGGAATGGAGAATTTTTCAGTCCGTTGTCGTTGACCCATTTGGCGAGGTTCAGCTGTTACCAGAGCAGGGCGAGTGCAGGTTCTCGTGATGTTTACTGTTTCTTCTTTTAAGTAATCGAGAATCTTCCCAGTATCAAAATCACCTGAAACACATAAAAAGGTATTCTCCGTTGTGTAACGCTCGCGATGATACTTCTGCATATCTTCACGGGTGAGTTGATTAAACAGATCCATGTGACCGATCACAGGCTGGCTGCGAGCATCGATACTGTAGGCCGTTGAGTAGAGTAACCTACCGTTACGGTCATCGGGGTCGTCCATACCCATATCGATTTCGCGCCTAATTACATTTTTCTCTTTTTCAAACTCCTCAGCAGGGAAAGAAGGTTTGAAGACCATCTCGGTTAGCACACTGAGAAACGTTTCTACGCTCTCGGCAGGACCGTCAATATAGTAGACGGTTCGATCAAATGTAGTGTATGCATTCCATTCACCGCCAGCTGCTTGAACGGTATCTGATATTGCTTGTCCGTCGTAACGTTCGGTCCCCTTAAAAACCATATGTTCTAGCAGGTGTGAGATTCCGGCGCCGAGGAAGCGGCCTTCGTGAATGCTTCCAGTCTCCACCCATGCTTGGGTAGAGATTACGGGTGCCTGTGGATCTGGATCAAGTAATACAGTTAGTCCGTTTTCCAGGGTGTGCACGCTGGCGCGGGTAGTAGGAAATTCCATGTGCGGAATTTGGTGGTTCTCGAGCCGATGCGCAAGAGCAGATTCAATATCTGTCAACTAAGATTTAGAAATATAGTTTCACCAAAATGTTAATTACGTGTTGCGTGAGTTGATCGCACTGATTAAGTTGCTTGTGCTGCTGTGTTCGCCCGTTACTGGAATGCATGCCCAGACCGATAGACTATTACTGGGGGCGGCCCCTGTGGACTGATGTCATGCCTTTTCAGGAAGACAGATGATCGCAGGATGTCCCCAACCTGTTGAGCAAACGGAAATGTGGCTCTCGCGCCAAGGACGGCACAGCGGCAATTTTTTCTAATTTGTGGGATGATTTGCTTCAACGACTAACAATCGTGACTACCCATCGTTAGTAATTTTAAATATGATAAAATGTCATATGTTTATTTTTTTCTTGTAACACATTCATTTTTTGAACATCTACTCCATCTAACATGTCTATGAGCTCAAAAAGAAATTCTGCTGTAACAGGAAACCCAGATGGCGAAAATCGCGCAGTTGTCATACCAACTGAATCGAAGGGGCGCGGTAAGCGTTATACAACTGCTCAGAAATCTGAAGTGCTCGCCTATGTGAAAGAGGTGAATGCTGACATGGGCCGTGGTGGTGCGGCTGCTGCATCTCGGAAGTTCGGGATTAGCCAGATTACTATCGGGCAGTGGATCCTAAAGAATTCTGCGCCGGTCCAAAAAACGAACTCAGATAATTCTGGGCCTAAGCCTAGCAATACTGGTTTTGCAGCTAAGCTGCGTCGGCTTGCGGATATTCATGATTTGATTTCCGAAAAGAAGGCCGAGCTTGTATCTCTTGAAAAAGAGTATGCTAGACTGAAGAAGGCTCTCTGAGTATGGCTGAGATCAACCAATCGCTATCTGTATTGCGCAGATAGCATTTTTTTTGGCGTAAAAAATAATGTTCTAATCGTTGATTTTATGAACAATGATTCCGTGCCTAAAAATTCACTATGCCAAAAGGAGGAACCTACGCTGAGTCTTATCCTAGGTGAGCAACCATTTGCTCTATCGGATGGCGGCTTCATCCCTCATGTAGAAGTGATCTACCAGACTTGGGGGACGTTGAATCAAGACAAGTCTAACGCGATTTTACTAACCCATGCCCTTTCAGGGTCTCACCACGCATCTGGGTATAATCCATCGATTCCACAGGCGGGGGGGCTATGGAGTGAAGAATTACATCAAGGATGGTGGGATGATTTTATCGGCCCGGGCAAGGCGTTGGATACGGATCAGTATTTTATTGTCAGTGCCAACTATCTTGGCGGCTGTTACGGCACTACTGGGCCGCGTAGTATCAATCCAGAAACAGGAAAAGCTTACGGTAAAGAATTCCCACAGCTTTCTGTCAGCGATCAGGTAAAGATGCAGATTGCTCTACTGGATGCTCTTGGCATTGATAAATTACACGCATCCATAGGGCCATCTGTCGGTGGCTTAGTTACGTTGTCGTTGGCCACGCTTTACCCTGATCGGGTTAAAACTGTCATTCCAATTGCCAGTGGAATGAAGACAACAGTATTAAATCGCTTAATACTTTTCGAGCAAATCCTTGCCATAGAAAACGATCCCCACTTCAATGGTGGTAACTATTATGATGGGCCACACCCTGATTATGGTCTCGCTCTGGCGCGAATGATCTCACACAAGACATTTGTGCACCTTGATGCTATTGAACAACGTGCACGACAGGAGGTGCGCCAAGATGATGAGTCCCTTGCATGGTATCGTGTGCAGGATACATTTCAGAGCTATATGCTGCACCAGGGTAAAAAATTTGTTAAGCGATTTGATGCAAATACCTACTTACGCATCATTGACATGTGGTCACGCTACGATGCATGTAAAGAGGCAGGCGTATCATCCCCCAAAGAGCTTTTCCGCCCTTGTAGTGAGCATGGGCAAAAGTTTCTCGTCTTCAGCATTGATTCTGATTTTTGTTTTTACCCAGAGGAGCAGGCAGAGATTGTAAATGGGCTAGAGAAGGCAGGTGTGGATACCATGCACATTACCGTGCACTCAGACAAAGGGCACGATTCATTCTTGCTAGAGTCGGCGTTGTACACGCCACATATTGCTTACGCGTTGTCATCTTGAAAAAATGCGTAACGTAATAAAAATTGTGTTAAGGTTTAGTGAATTTATGAAGCAAAAATATTCGGTTATAGTCATCGGAATTATAATGTTATTTCCCTGCACGTTTTCGCAAGATGATGACACACCAGAGCTTGGCCGTTCTTTTAAGAATCGTGCACTGGCGGCGATGAAGCACAGTGACCCGAAAAAGCGTAAGTCAGCGTATCGCACGTTCCAGCATCTCGGAAAAGGTGTTGTCAAAGACTACGCTGCTTTATTGCGCGAGTCTCAGCGATATCATCAGGCATCGATGCGCAACACCATGCGTGTCCGAGCCAATCCCTACATCGAGTTAGGCTTAGTAACTGATACTTTGGCTTCAGAGCGCGAACGGGTGATGGTGCTGATCCATACTGATTGGGAAAAAGATCCAGGAAAAATCCGTATGCTGGAAAATGAGATGAAGGGGTTGAATCGCCATCACAGGAAAGTGATCAAGTTAGCACGTGCGAACAGCGACTCCATTGATGCAAAAATGCTAAGCGCAATGTCAGCACTTAAAGAGATTCAATGGGAACTCGTCAGTATCGAACGACTCGAAGATCATGACAACACCACGGAATTACCCGATCAGGATGAAATAGGAAACCTGGTGGCGGATGATATTTTTGAAGTGGAGGATTGGTTAACTCGAGTGAAGCTGAAAAAAGAAGTGCTCGATGTTGCAAAGCGACTGGATGTGGCAAATCAACATAATGCCAATAGTAAGTGGGCAAATGCCTCTCAGAAAAGTTTTTCTGATCACCTGAACGAACAGCGTGCAGTGATTGGTTTACATCCTCTGTTATTGGAAGAACGCCTTAGCGCTGCTGCGGGGGATCACTCCAGTGATATGAAGACACTAGGGTTTTTTGCTCACACATCTCCGGTGAACGGAAAAAAGAGTCCCGCGGATCGAGCTCGTATAGCAAAGTTCGCCGGAAGATGGACCGGTGAGAACATTTTTATGGGTTCAGCATCACCGACGGCCGCATACAACGCATGGTTCGGGTCTGACGGTCACCGTTTTGTAATGTTCACACGCGGCGGATCTAATGTGGTAGGTGTGGGTGTTGTGGGTGGCCATTGGACGATGATGAATGGTAGAATGTGAGTTATTCGTCTAATCGAACCTATGATTCCATTAGCTTTAGATCAGGGGTGGTATGACAAGTATGCATTATCCAATGTGGTCCTGAAGCGCCTCAGGAAGATTTCCTCCGTGACGGATATCGGTGGATGTTTCCTCAAAAATCACATCCTCAGCAATGTTGATGGAGAGATTTCCAGCACGTTCAAGCCAGCGGCAAATGAAGACAAGATCTAGGTAGTCCCTGTACTGCTCGGTCTCGCCTTCAAGCTTTTTAGCAAAAAATCTCGAGATGGTCTTTTGGGTTTTCTTGAGTATTTTTTCACGCTCGACGACGTCGAGAGCTAGTTCCGCATTGCTGTCGC
>DPWT01000282.1 GCA_003527555.1 Verrucomicrobiales bacterium
CACATCCGCTGGGACTACCGCCTGATGATACGCCGTGTCGTGAGCTGGGCGAATAATGTGAGCCAAGGTAAGGAGGACCTGAGGCAAACCTACACCAAGGCGGAGTTTATTGAAGGCGGCACTATGGGAAAAGCACCGTAGGCAGGAATCAGGGTGCTGATGGTAAAAGAGCCTCTGGAGTAGCGCGAATCCAGTTGCGAGCAAACGCTGCTGACAAAACGCCTAGTTACTTTCGCTTGAGCATCAGCAGGCGGAAATTCATCACCGAGTTTCCTGAGATCTCGGTTGCTCGAAGTGTTAGGGTGCCTTTTCCTTTGGTAAGTGTGATGGTTCCCATGGAGAGAGGTTTCCATTCTTTATCATCGCCTTCGATACGTTTGTGCCTGTCAGCCGCCGCCGCAATGTAGGGAGGATCAAAAGCCTCCGTGATTTTTGTTTTTATAGATGAACCATTGGAGCTCAACTCCACCGTCGACCCAACATCTGCCTGAGGGCAGGTGTAGTAGAGATCCACCTCGAAGGTGCCCGCCTCTACAACTTCAACTTCCCAAGTAATCTTATCATCAACTTTTCGCCAGTTGATAAAATGGGTGCAGTTCGGGTGTTTGTTAGATCGCTTTATGCCGCCGTGTGCAACCCCATCGCGAGCAGGAATCTGGGTGAACTTGTAATCGGGATGCCCTACCAGAAACGGCCGCTTGTCCTTTCCTAACTCGGACACGACCTCGTTTCGGTATTTCTCTACTTCTACTGCGAGCTTTTTATTTTCGGCAGGGAATTTCTCAGAAACATCTGTTGTTTGTTTGGGGTCGGCCACCATGTCGTAAAGGCGTCCCTGGCTATCGAGACGAAACCGCTGGTTGCGTACACTGACGTGTTTTCTCCAGCTGTTGATAACGACTCGCTCGTTCCAGTCGGCCTTCTCGCCAGTCAGTAGTGGCTTCAGTGACTTTCCATCAAGAGGGCGTACTGATTTTATGTCGACCTTGGCAAGATCGGCAAGTGTTGGTAGCAGATCGATCGCGGCACCTAGTGGTTTGACCATCGTGCCGGGCTTGATCTTATCTTTCCATTTAACAAATAATGGTGAGCGAACGCCGCCTTCATCGGTTGATCCCTTACGTCCACGCATGCCGCCGTTCCAGCGCCAGCCGTTCGGGCCGTTGTCGTGGAAAAAGACTACTATGGTGTTGTCTGCAATGCCGAGGTCGTCGAGTTTCTTCATTAGGCGTCCGACGTTCCAGTCGATGTTCTCACACATTGCGAGAGCGGCGCGGGTGTGGCTGACCGATTCGCTTTTTGGTTTCGTGGCACGCTGGGCTAATTTGTTTTCGGAATGTCGCTTCCAATACTCATCCGGCACCTGCATCGGGGAATGTGGTGTGTTGTAGGGTAGGTAGGCGAGGAACGGTTTGTTTGCCTTGGCATTTTTTTCCATGAATGACATCGCCTTGTCGGTAAAGTCATCGATGACAAATCCCTTACCCTTCACAAGGTTGCCGTTGTGCTCAAGCATCGGGCTGAAGTAGTGCGCCCAGTGACCTGAGCAGAACCCGTAGAATTCCTCGAACCCCCGTCCGTTCGGGTGATACGGATACTGCATGCCGTTGTGCCATTTGCCAAAGGCCCCGGTCGCGTATCCGGCGGCCTTAAACGTGTCGGCGATGGTGTGCTCGTCGAGATCCAGTCGCTCACCACCGGCTGATGTCGAATACACACCGCCGCGCTGGTGATAGCGTCCGGTCAGGAATTCCGCACGAGTGGGGGAGCACACTGGGCAAACGTAGAATCGGTCAAACTGGGCGCCTTCCTTGGCCAAGCGATCCAGGTTCGGCGTCGAGAGGTTCTTATTTCCGTGCAGGCTGAGATCGCCCCAGCCTTGGTCATCGGTGAGGACGACAACGATATTGGGTTTTGCTGCGAAGCATGATGTTGTCGCAAACGCGATGCACGCGAGAAAGATAAAAAAATGTTGAGATGTCATCATTGGTGGAACGTTCCTTAACATTGATCCGTATAGTGGCGCAACGTTAGGTTTATTGTTTACAAGCTCAGACAAATCCCGAAAGTTTTTCCATCCACATGAAACATCATATTGTCTCCACATTACTAGGTCTTGCTTTGGCCGCTACCATTCACGCTGCCCCAGTCACTTACAGCGAAAACCAACTCAGCAATGGTATCGTTTCCGTCTCCTTTGAAAAAGACGGCACGTTCTCCATTCAAGATGCCAAAACCAAGGAAGAGCTGCTCTCCAAGTCACGATTCTGGTTGCCGCGGGGGATCGAAGGCAATGTGGTCAAGGTGTCCTCTGAGGACGTCAAAGACGCTTTGGGCAATGGAAAACGCGTGGTGCTGCAAATCAACGGATTCGATGAACACGGTGTTCATGGTCAGTATGGGCGCACCTCCGCCGTGCGATTATACACCTATACCCTCTACGAGAACCATCCGGCATTGGTCTGTGGTTTCGGTCTGAAGTTGCCCAACTTTCTCAGCCATCATTTACGCGAAAGCACACCGCTATCGGGGGGGAAACTCTTCGGTGGTAAAAAGATCGATAAGGCGATGACGCTCAACGGCTCTGCAGGTGCGATCAAAACAGTCGTCGCACCTGGTCTCGACCGACGAAGCGCTAACAGTCTGGCACTCACGGGTGTGGTCGATGGCAAACGCCGCACCGCCGTCTGGGGTGGTCTTGGCAACGAAGCATTCGGAAAGTTTGCCATGCTCCGGAATGGATCGCCTACTTTTTATGCCCAAGATCCGATTGGGCGCCTCGTCGACGAGGATGAAACGTACATGCCGAAAGACACGTTTTACATCGATGTGCACACCCGTGAGCCATTCGACGCGTTAGAGCGATACGGCCTGGCAATGCGCGCAGCGAATAACGCGTCGCCCAACATCTATGATTTTCCAGTGCTCTGTGGCTGGAGTGTCGGTAACATCAGCAAGCTTCCGGGCGTCAATAGCTCCACTAAACTCATCAAAGAACTCGAGCATGCAAACAAGTGCGGGCTGACAAAATACACGAAAGTTTCCCTTCGCCTCGAGCCGGACAAGTATCACAACGATACCGAGCAAGGATGGTGGGACGATGCCCACATGCAGCAGTATAAACACCTCGTTAAGCCATACGAAACCATCGCCAAGTGGAGTAAGGCAATGAATGCCAACAATGGTATTCCATACATCTACATGCAGCTCGGTATGCCATCAGATGATTTTGCCAGAAAATACCCTGAGTGGATGCTCTTCAGCGACGGCTCGGAAGTAGATCGCGTTGCACCCCAGATCCCTGGTAGGCGTAAGAACCGCCACAAGCACCGTCATCACCAGCCGTATGTTACTTTTGATTACACCGACAAGGAATTTTCCAAGCACTTCGTCAAGGTGTGGAGTAAACTACACAAAGATGGCATCCAGGGTGTGAAAGTCGATTACCCTGCCACCGCATGGCGACCCGAAGGTGGCTTCGATGATCGCTACGCCACTACGAACAGCGCCTACCGCCGCGCCTTCTCCCTGCTGCGTGAGGCGTTCGGCAAAGACGGGCTGATCGATGAGCGTAACCTCGGTGAGTCGTCACGACCATGTCTCGATGTCACCGCCGGTATTGTTGATACCCAACGCACCTGGGCAGATTCTAACAAATATGTGCCCGCGATGATTTCCATCAGTGGACTTCGCTGGTATAAAAACCGCACCGTGTTTAATTACTACGCCGACACCAAGGCGGTGCACGGAACGACCCAGGGGATTCGCCAGTCGCTACTCACCATGACTTACCTCTCGAGCGGCAGGGTTGATCTGGCAACGTCCTTCTCCTTGTTTACACCCGAAATCACCCGCGATTTCTCCCGCATCTATCCGCACTACAAGGAAGCAAAAACGGCGCGCCCTCTCGATGCCTTCACCGGTGTCACCGATCCACAAGTCTATGACCTCGATCTAACACCCGACTGGCACCAAGTTACCTTCTACAACACCTCCGGTAAAAAGTCCAAGGTCTCCACCGCCATCAGTGGTGAGCGGGTGGACAATGCGATTGGCCTCGATCCTAAGGCGCACTACCATGCCTACGAATTCTGGACCGACACCTACCTTGGCAAACTTCCTGGCACCGCCCGCATCAGTCGTGAGCTTGAACCCGACCACTGTGCGATGATTTCCGTGCGCAAAGTTCAGAATCACCCGCAGGTTGTCAGCACGAACCGACACGTCCTACAAGGCTGGATGGAACTCAAGGATGTCAGCTGGGATGCCAAGTCACGCACCCTGAGCGGCAGCGCCAGCGTCATAGGCGGCGAGCCATTCCAAATCGTAGTCGCTAATAACGGAGCCAAGGCAGTTAAACTGAATGCCACCGGAGCCGAGGCAAAAATCTCCGCTCATAAAGTCGATGGACTTACCCGACTGACTCTATCAGCCAAGGAGAACACCGAGGTGAAGTGGTCGCTGCAATGCAAGTAATCCCTGATATCCATGTGCTACAGCACTCGGAATAAATAAACTAACAACCCACGATTATGATAAAAACAACGCTTCTGCTTCTCAGTCTGTCGATCCCGCTCCATGCCGACCCATGGCCACTCGTCTTCAAAGAGGATTTTTCCAAAGGTCTGGAAAACTGGCAGCCAACCGATCAGAAAAAATGGAAAATCATTACGGTTGAAGACAGCCAGGTCTACGAGCTGCTCGGGAAATCGAACTACAAGCCACCGCACCGCAGCCCACATAGCATTTCGCTGCGCAAGGACGTACTTGTCGGATCGTTCGAGCTCACCGCGCGCATCCAGACGACCCAAACCACACGTGGCCACCGCGACCTTTGCTTTTTCTTTAACTACCAGGGACCCGCCAAGTTTTACTACGTCCACCTCGGCGAAAAACCCGACCCACACTCAAGCCAGATCTTTGTCGTCAACGACGCTCCCCGCGCTGCCCTCACCAAGAGCAAGACAGGCATCCCGTGGAAAGATGGCACATGGCATCAGATCAAGATCGTCCGTGATGTGAAGTCTGGCCGTATCGACATCTATTTCGATGACATGAAAAAACCCGCCAAGTCGGTGGTCGATAAAACATTCACCTGGGGGCAAATCGGAATCGGCTCATTCGACGACAAAGGCTACTTCGATGATATCACCCTGCGGGGAGTCCAAGTGAAACATCCTTGATTTTGTAATTCTCATTTTCAAATTTAGGTTTGA
>DPWT01000010.1 GCA_003527555.1 Verrucomicrobiales bacterium
TTTAGATGCTTTTATGTCCGTTGCAAAAATGAACTACTGCTGGAGGAAGGATTTATCAGAATTCCGTGGTTTGAGTAATAGTGAGAGGGCTGCTTTTTTGGTGGTTCTGGAATGGTTTGAGAATTATCGGCTCAGATACGAGCTGGTAGCTGGGAGGTCGGCAGCAGAGGCATTCTGGCGTCATGAGGTTCTGAGTAAGGTTCAGACTCGTAAGACTTGGCAGCTTGAGCAATGGGGAGACGCTATTCAGTGGTATTTGAATTGGTTAAAAGCCTGTGCAGAGGCAGGAAAGGACCACCGGAGTTTACTTGAGCGGATCAGGGTAGCTGTATGCTCAGCATGTGCCAGACGAGGATTAGCTCTTCCCACAAAGAAGTGTTATGGGTCGTGGATGACTCGCTATGCAAAATTTGCTGGTAGTGATCGGGCGGTGATGGATGTGGATGTGGCGACGCGATTTTTGACATCGGTGGTTGTGGAGGAAGATCATGCCTATTCTACGCAAAAACAGGCCCTCAACGCTTTGGCCTTCTTTTTTAAGCATGTGTTGTCAATTAAGGACCCTGTATTTGGCGTGAAGTTGAAGAAAACTGGGCAACGTGTGCCGGTGGTACTGTGTCAGGCGGATACGCTCAATCTGCTTGATAAGATAGACAGGCTGGGGACACCTAAAGCTCCATACGGCTTGATTGCTAGGCTGCAATATGGGGCGGGCTTGAGGCTCTCTGAGCTTATGCGATTGCGTATTAAGGATATTGATCTCAAGCGTGGCACGGTGACGATTCGGCAAGGGAAGGGCGATAAAGACCGCGTTTCAGTGCTACCCCGTATGCTTAGTGATGCATTAAAGGAGCAGATCGAATACGCACGAGGCCTCTGGCGGACAGACCATCTCCATGGTCACTCGGGCGTGTATATGACTGGAGCCTTAGCCCGCAAATTTCGCAAGGCTGCGGCTTCTTTTGAGTGGTTTTGGTTGTTTCCGGCCAAGCAAATATCGATAAACCCTGAAAGCGGGCTAAAAATGCGGCATCATTTACACCGTAAGGTTTATGGCGAAGCGATCAAGCGAGCAACTTGGCAGGCTGGTATTGAAAAGCGGGTAACGAGCCATGCTCTGAGACATTCATTTGCTACGCATTTATTGGAAAACGGAACAGATTTGCGGACAATACAGGAACTCTTGGGGCATGAGGATATAACTACGACTGAGATTTATTTACATGTCTCGATGGGCTCCCATGGTCTGGGGGTATGCAGCCCCTTGGACGGGGGATTGGTGTCAGTGCCAGCTTGATGGGTATTATAGGATAGGCGCTGTGCGGCTAGGGCTCGTCTATTAGGTTTGGGATGGTGTGTTTGTAATGGATGTCCCGCCTGCGTTGCAGATGAGGGTCACTCGGTCACTATTATCGGGCATTAGATGGCTGTGGCATCGGGCATTAGATGGCTGTGGCCGTCGCGTTAGTCTTTCTTTTTTAAGAGCGGGAAGAGGACGACATCGCGGATGGTGGGGGCGCCGGTGAGCATCATAATGAGTCGGTCGATGCCAATGCCTATGCCGCCAGCGGGGGGCATGCCGTTCTCGAGGGTCTCAATGAAGTCATGGTCGATTTCCTGTTCTTCTTCGCCGCCTGCCTGGTGTTCGAGGCGTTGGCGTTGGACGTCGGGGTCGTTGAGTTCCGAGTAGCCTGGGGATATTTCCTGGCCGTTGATGATGAGCTCGTAGACTTCCACGGTTTTGCCGCCTGGTGTCACTTTGGCGAGCGGGATGAGCTCGGATGCGACGCGGGTGACGAAGCAGGGGTCGAAGGTGTGTTCCTCGACTTTTTTCTCGAAGACTTGTTGAACGACCTCGTAGTCCTCCATGTTTTCGGAAATCTGGATACCGAGTTGGTGGCATTTTTCACGTCTAGCTTCTGGGGTGATGTCGAAGAAGTCGTCACCGGCGATGTCCTTGATGAGGTCATGGTAATTGGCGCGTTTCCATGGCCGTTGAAGATTGATGGTACGAATCACCTCGCCTTCCTCGTCTTTGTGTTCGATCTCGAGCCCACCACAGAATTTTTCCGCGAGGTGGCAGGTCATTTCCTCGACCATGTCGGCCATGGTTTCGAAGTCACCATAGGCGCAGTAAGCCTCGAGCATGGTAAATTCTGGATTATGGCGCCGGGAGATACCCTCGTTTCGGAAGTTCCGGTTGAGTTCGAAGACCTTGGTGAATCCACCGACGAGTAGTCTCTTCAGGAAAAGCTCTGGTGCGATACGCAGAGTGAGATCCATACCGAGGGCGTTGTGGTAGGTCTCGAACGGCCTTGCTGCAGCACCGCCGGCGACGCTTTGTAGCATGGGGGTCTCGACCTCGAGGTAGCCGCGGCCGTGCAGGAAGCTGCGCAATTCAGCGATCATTTTTGAGCGTGTGATGAAGATTTGAGCGGATGCCTCATTGGACATCAGGTCGAGGTGGCGCTTGCGGTATTTTGTCTCGCGGTCGGCGACGCCGTGCCATTTGTCAGGCATCGGGCGTAGAGACTTGCTGAGCACGGTTAGTTTTTCTACTTTCACGGACGGCTCACCTTTTCCGGTAGTGAATGTTTCGCCATCGACGCCAATCCAGTCGCCTAAATCGAGCAGCTGGTATGCCTCCCAGTCTTGTTCGGAGACGCCTTTTTTGTTCAGGTAGATCTGGATGCGGCCTTCAGCGTCGCCGATGGTGGCGAAGACAGATTTCCCCATGTCGCGAATGGCGAGGAGTCGGCCTGCGATCGTTACCGGCATTTCGTCTTCGAATTTTGCCTTTAGATTACCAGGGGTGATGGTGGTGTCGAATTTGCCACCGTAAGGGTCGATACCGAGCTCGCGCATCTTAGCGAGTTTTTCGCGGCGCACGGCGATGAGTTCTGCTTCGGTCGATTGCGGGGTGTCTGGCGTGTTCGGCTGGTCGCTCATGAGGGCGTGGGCTTAGTTGAAATTGAGCGATTAGTCAATCCTCCTTCGCAATGGAGGTGGTGGTGATATTGGTTATTTGTGGGCTTAATGGTGCCTGGGTGGTTGATATCGATAGCGCTGGGGCGAGCTGCGGGAAGATTGCGCCTGCGCCACACTGTGGACTCCACGGTTGCAATTTGCTAATGAGCAACGAGTCTACCAATATGATTTGGCGTTGGTTGGTGTTGTGGTGTATTGCTGCACGTGGTTTACAAGCGGGCACCATAGATGAGGTGTCTCTTTTCCGCTTGGAAAGTGGAGGAAGTGTCCCCTATGAGCTCAAACGTGAGACCACGCACGTTGCCTATTATTTTTCAGCATTTTGGTGTCCGCCTTGTCGTAAGGCGACGCCGCCGTTAGTCGAGGAATACCAGCGCATGCGGGATGCGGCGGTGATGCCGGTTGAGATGGTGCTGGTAAGTGCCGATCGCACAGAGCAGGAGATGATGGCCTATATGGAGAATTATGGTATGAAGTGGCCGGCGGTGAAGTTTGGCAGCCAGAGCATACTGGATGGCTATGCGGCCGATGGGATTCCCCATCTGGTGATTGTGGAGCGAAAGTCGGGGAAGGCGTTGGCTTATGGAACTGGTCCGAGTGAAATCGAGAAGGTGGTGGCTGAAATGCGAAACTATTCTGGGGTGGTAGGGGATTTTAAAATCGGTGGGTTAGTGGACCGTTATGGTTTGCTTGTGGCTGTGTTGCTCTGTGGTGTGATGGTATTGCTGCTGAAAAAATTTCGTGACTCACGTTTGAGAGGGTGAATTTTGGGGATTGGAATTTAGCGACAGAGCATTAGACTACTGCTTATGGCATCTGGCTCATTACTTGCACTGTTAATCATTGTGATCGTATCACTGCTGATTGTTAGGATTGGAACAAACGCGCTGGTGCTAACGGGCATGTCATTGGATGCGTCGCGTTTTCAGGCGGCATCTGCATTTTTTGGAGTAGGCTTCACTACGAGCGAGGCTGAGATGGTTGTTGGGCATGTTGTGCGTAGGAAAATCATCTTACATTTGATTATTCTCGGGAATATAGGTCTGACATCGGCGTTAGCTACATTGATTATCACATTTGTGAAAGGCAGTGGGGAGGGGCATGCCATTATTAGTAAGCTTGGATTAATTGCGTTAGGAGTATCCTGTCTGTATATTTTTTCTCACACAGGCTTTATTAAAAAACCTCTTGATCGAGTTATGAAGTATACACTGAAGCGATCTGGGGTAGTGCATGCACAAGATTATGAAACGTTACTCAATCTGGAAAATGGGTATTGCATATCAGATATCAAAATAGAGGCTAATCATTCACTGGCGAATAAGGCGCTTTATGAATCGCGCCCGAATGATCATGGGATTGTTATCCTTGGGGTTCGCCGCCGCGGGGGTGAATTTATTGGTGCGCCGGGTAAAGAAGATCTGCTTTATGATGGAGATACCGTGATGGTCTATGGGAGTGAGGAATCTGTGGACAAAATGTCAGATTCATCGCAGTAAAGAGAAATACAACTTATCCAACAATGGGCAGAGAAAAAAAAGACAAGCCGGCAAGTTTGCGTGGTGATCTCGCGATGCTAACCAAGGTGAACTTAAACACCTTTGTGGTCATCACCACGGTGTTTGGTTATCTCTTGGCTTCGCGGTATTTCCATGGTGCTTGGATGCATGATGGGTGGTTGCTATTTCACACGGTGCTGGGCACTGCGTGCACGGCATTCGGTTCCGCGGCATTTAATCAGCTGATGGAAATCGAGGAAGATGCGCGGATGGAACGCACTGCCGACAGGCCGCTACCTGCACGCAGGATGATGCCAGTGAATGCGTTTGGCATTGGCTGGGGGTTATCGGCATTTGGAATTATCCACCTCGCGCTGAAAGTGAATGCCGCTTCCGCTTACCTCGCTGCTGCCGCGCTGGGTGTTTATGTTTTTCTCTACACGCCACTGAAGCGTCGCAGTTCCACGAATACTCTGTTAGGCGGTATCCCTGGGGCAATCCCTCCGATGATCGGGTGGGCGGCGATTGCACACCTTGAGGGTGGCAGCTGGATGGACGGGCGTAGCTGGTATCTTTTTGCGTTGCTATTCCTCTGGCAGATGCCGCACTTTGTGGCGATCAGCTGGATGGTGCGTGAGCAGTATGAGGAGGCTGGGTATGTGATGTGGAGTAATGGCGACGTCAGTGGAAAAAAAACAGGCTGGATCGCGATAGGTTTCACCGTGCTTCTCATCTTGCTTTCTCCATTGGGTTTAGTTTTAGGCTACGCAGGAATGACCTGGGTGATTGGCGGATCATTAGCGGCACTCGTCATGCTCTGGCTGGCGTGGAAATTCATGGCGGGGGGTGTAAAGCCAGCGGCGACCAAATTGTTCTTCTACACATTGCTGTACCTGCCATTGGCGCTGGTGTTGCTGGCAATCGGGTGGGTGAAAATGTGACTCTGACGGTGCATCTGAGCCGCCCCATCATGGCGATGAAGGCCTCTTGATCAGGAATCTGGAGCAAATTCAAAGAGCATCGTGCCCCACTCAATCGGGCTACACTATCGGGTAGCGTCTGAAATTCCGTCGCCCGCTATGATAGGGGCGTATGCCACATAGTAGCATACGTGTCAGCATGAGAATTGTTGCATAAGGATTGGTTTGTTAAGTGTTGAGCGATGGTGAAACCCAGCCTTGGCGTACGCCAAGCGAGCGGTCATAAGCACTGGGTTTGCGGAAAGATAATGAGACCTTGGCTTGCTAAATTGTGTATGCAGCGTTAGCTTATTTCGTCATTCACATTGGTGCGTCACGTCACATCTATTATGCCAGTCAAGGACCTCGAACCCGCAGAAATAAATCCCGCCCAGCTCCGCAAAACGGCGTGGAAGCTGGTGCTCGTGATGATTCTCGGTGCGGCTGGGATTTTGGTAGCTTACAAAATGAAGCAGAGCCAGAAGGCGGAAGAAAACCGCGATCGCCCACCGGTGGTGACGAAGATTAAAAAAATGCTGAAGGCAAAAAACCAGCAAGGTAAGCTGGTGAATATGTATGATCTTGAGGGTAAAATCTGGTTTGCTGTTCCTGTTTGCGTTTCGCAGTTAGATGAGAACGAGCCTGCATTGACGATGATGCAGGAGTTGCAAAAACACTACGCGGAAAATGATGAGGTGCACTTGGTGCTTTTTTCCATCGAGGGTGTGGATCAGGGAGTTGGATCTGAACAGCTTGCCGAGGCTGCGCAAAAGCTTGGGCTGACAGGGCCACGCACTTGGTGGCTAACGACTGGGGATACGGCAAAGCAACGAGGCTTCATCAAGGATCAAATGAGGCTTGGCTTGGTAACCGAGCGGGGTGCTGGTATTAAATTCTGGTTCCCTTCGGCATTTTCAAACCTTTCTGTAGGATATGGCGACGTTGGGAAGTATAAATTTCCCTCGTTGATCGCATTGATTGACCGAGAGATGCACCTCCGCCAGCGGTATGATTTTAAGGAGGTGCGTGACTTCCAGGAAAAGGCGAAAGCAGAACTGAAAAAACGGCCTAGTCTGATCGATGAGGAGGGATTTGACAAGGTGCTCTTCGCGGTCGATGAGTTGAAGAAGACACTCTACGCGAATACTGAATTTATCATCAAAGAAACTCGAACTGGCAGCCAAGAATGAATGAAATGAACGATAAGTCGAAAATATTTCTTATTTACTCGGTGGTAGCACTCTCCTGTGTGCTCATCCTTGTAACGACGTTTTACATACGTAGTCAGCGGGTTCTTCCTGAGCAGAAACCCTACTACTCAGAGGATAGCCAATTTGAGTCTCTACTAACTTTGGAAAAAGATCTGGTGCTAAAAAACCAGGACGGCGAAGAGGTAAAGCTCTCTGAGCTTAAGGGTAAGGTTTGGGCGTTTGCGCAGTTCTATGCGACCTGTCCGATGTGTGCCAAGCGCAACAGTCAGGGGCTAAAGGCACTCTATGAGAAATTTAAGGACATACCGGATTTTTGTCTCGTTTGTATCACGGTAAATCCTGAGGAAGACGGCGTTGAGCAAATGAAAAGCTATGCGGAGGCCCTTGAGGCTGACTCCTCAAACTGGTTGTTTTTAACCGGGGATGCAGAGAGTTTGAAGGATTATATGGTCAGAGAAATGAAGTATGACCCGATCAAAAAACGTTCTGATCCTGAGGAGGCTGCTACTAAAGGAGCACTGGCACACAATATGTCTATTGCCGTCTACAACCGTGATCTCTCAATGGTTG
>DPWT01000021.1 GCA_003527555.1 Verrucomicrobiales bacterium
GGAGGATGATGAAGTCATGCAAATCACTTCGACTAACCCACTGCGAAACCTTCTCAGCGCTGCTAGTTTTATAGATGTCGTCACCGAAAACCAAGCTAACGATACAGCAAACCCAGATATCAAACTCAAACGCCAAGCTGTGATCACCACTTTTGATAACCTAACTTACACACTGACATTCTGGCCGCAGATGAGTAAGCCGATGAGCACCAAAAATGACCCCAGGTTGCCAGCGCAACAGCCGAACTATCTATTGAGTGTTGTTGTAAGTTCTGATGATCAAAACAAACTCAACGCGCACAAAGTCCACGTGAATAGGATCTATCAAATTAGCCAGAACACGGTGTCACCATTACAGAAAAAACGATCTGATTTTGTTAAATCAAAGACCAAACCCACAGCCGTAACACCGCCAGTACGAGTACCTAGCCTGAAAGCGCTCACTCCCGCCAAACCGTAGCGGTGCCAGCTGTTAACAACGGATACTTTACAACGCCTCCGGCTCCTGTAGTAGTTCAGAAATCCGGTTAAGCAGCATTCCAGCACCGCCACCATCAACCACACGGTGATCAAAGGTCAAATCAATCTCAGCCTCGGTAACTGGGATGAATGTGCCGGTCTCATCGCTCCACACAGGACGTTTTACGCCTGCACTCAGACCGAGTATTAATGTCTCGTTAGGTAATGGAATTGGGGTGCCCCACGTGAGCCCAAATGTGCCAAAGTTAGTTACTGTGGCGATACCGTGTTTGGTGGCATCCTCTGGAAGTTTGCGAGCGCGGGCTTGATCGACGAGGTGGTTATATTCCTCTACAAGTTCCTTAACTGTTTTTGAATCGGCATTACGAATAACCGGAACAAGCACTCCATCATCCACCTGCACAGCCACCCCAATATCAAATGCTCGAGGGTGCACCACACTCTCACCAATTAGATAACCAGCAGTTGTAGGATTTTCTGCAAGTGCCAGCGCCAAGGCACGGAGTAAATAGAGTGCCGGACCTGGCTTTGGATCCTGACTACGGCGATGGTCGAGAATTTTGTCCATCACCAGCGGCCGGGCGACGGTGGCCAGTGGTCTTGTCCAGCTACGACGCATGGCGTCTGCCACCGCAAGCCTCATAGGCGATGCTTTGGTATGTGGCCAAGCACTAATATGCTCAAGAAATTGCTCCAGATCCTCCACCGTGACTCTGCCTCCCGCACCGCTACCTGATATTGCCGAGACATCTGCCGCACGCAGCCCGAGCTCAGTCATGCGGGCTCTCATTCGCGGTGAAATGTAATGCGCACCACCTTTGCCTGTTGGCACTGGCAAGCCTTTGACATTTGGCTCAACAGTCACAGGCTCATGGTAACCACCATCCTGTGTCTTAAAATGAAGGTTCTCGTCATCATCTTCCTCCTGACCCGTCACAGCTTTAACATTTCCGTCGCTCGAGAGCTCATCGAGTATCTGCTCGCCGGTGCGATCCACCTCCTCTTGCGTAACTTCCAGCACGCCCAGAACACTACCCACGGCATAGCTTACGCCCTCTTTGGCAATCACTTCGGTTACCAGACCCGCACAGAGTGTGGTCACTCCCATTGTAGCCTTGTTCGTCTCCACTTCAATCACCTCCTGATCAGGAGACACCGTATCGCCGATAGCAACTTGAAGACGAATAATAGTGGCCTCAGCGATCGATTCACCGAGTTGCGGCATCAAAATGGGAACTTTTGGCATGACTTTATTTTAATTTGAACATTTTCAATAAACCTTAGTAATTCAATAGCTTATGCAGTGCGTGAGCAATGGATTCTGGAGTTGGCCGATGCGCCGCCCAAAGCTTCGGGTGATATGGAATTGGAGTGTCACGAGCATTGAGTCTTGCAGGCGGAGCATCCAGCAGATGAAAGCCATCGGCACTTACCCGAGAGACAACTTCAGCTGTTACACCACCCCATGGAAATGCCTCACCAACCGCGAGCAGCCGACCCGTACGTGCAACAGATGCAATGATTGTATCGGTGTCGAGAGGCTTCACAGAGCGTAAATCCACCACTTCAATTTCCCATCCCCCCTGCATATGAAGCATCTCTGCCGCACGGACCGCTTCGTGAACCATAGCACTGTAGGTGACCACAGTCGCGTGCTTACCAGCACGAGCAACTCGAGCTTTACCAATCGGCAGCCGATCGCCCTCATAGCTTGATGATTTAAGCCAACGGTAGAGAAACTTGTGCTCACAATAAATTACTGGATCATCTAGCTTGATAGAATCGATTAGCATAGAGTAAGCATCCGCCACCGTGGCGGGTGTCACTACAATTAATCCAGGGTAATGAGCATAGAGCGACTCCATGCTCTGACTGTGGAAAGGCCCTGAGCCAGGCGTGCCGCCTGATGGTAGCCTAACAGTAAGCGGCACCGGAACCCCCGTGCGATAATAGTGTGTGGCCGCCTGGTTTACGAGTTGATTGAAGGCCACCGAAGAAAAATCTGCAAATTGCATTTCCAAGACAGGACGTGCACCATCTAGCGCAGCACCGATTGCCAATCCAGCCATCGCATCCTCACTAATAGGAGCATCAAGAACACGTTCTGGATAGAGACCCTGCAGGCCTTTTGTTGCCTTAAACGCTCCACCAAATTTGCCAATATCTTGACCATAGAGGAACACAGAAGGATCCTCCAAAAGCGAGTCACTCAGCGCTTTATGAATTGCATCGATGTAGGTAACTTCACTCATCTGCCTTGAATGTTTGGAGTTGCGAACGCTCTCCAGTCGTCTTGATAAGGATCGGGTTCAGATTCCTTCTGTGCCTGCGCAACAGCTGCTTGTACGGTTTTCGCAGCCTCAGCCTCCCATCCTGTTATTTCGGCCTCATCCGAAAAATTATTTCTAATCATCTGATCACGACCTACATCAATACTATCGCGTCCCAATTCTGACTCTCTAAGCTCCCCATCCACATATGATCCGTCATCATGTTCTCCATGACCCGTTAATCGAAGCATTGAGGCCACCACAAGCTGTGGCCCTTCCCCTGCCCTAGCACGGTCTGCGGCATTCTTCATTACACGAATGCATGCCAACATGTCAGTACCATCGACGCTATGACCCCTAACACCATAACCCTGTGCTTTATCAACAAGATCATCGCACACGAATTGACGATCGTTTGGTGTGGAATAGGCATATTGATTATTTGCCACAGTTAAGACCAGAGGCAGCTTTTCTACCGCAGCCGTATTCAACCCCTCATGAAATGATCCAGTTGATGTGCAACCGTCACCCACGCACGTGCCACCCAGGACACCCTGCATTTCCCCACGCAGACGTTTTGCTAACAACATACCACTGACCAAGGATATCGCACTTCCCAAATGAGAAATCATTGCCGGCATACCGTCTCTTGGTCGACCACGGTGGATGTTTCCATCACGCCCACGCATAGGCCCCTCAACGGACCCAAGGTAGGTGCGCGTGCAATCAATTAACTCCTCACCAAATGCGGTTCGCCCCGCTTGATCACGAATCAAGGGGGCATATACGTCGCGCCCTTTGATCAAACAAGCTGCCAACGAGGCGCTCACAGCTTCTTGCCCTTTGCCGAGGTAAACACCACCAGCAATTTTGCCTGCTTTGTACAGACTTCCGAGTTTATTTTCTAAGACTCGCGCTGTGAGCATGGCACGGAAAACTTTCCGCACGTGGTCGCGACTGATGTCTTCGTTGGATGTGTCCATGCAGTGGTGAAAGAGATTTTGTTCCGTTACTCATTCCATGCAATCATAAGCATGCAGGAAGCAGCAGTCATTCTGTTGCCTATAAAGACAGCGACACGTCAGACTGGCAACAGCATTCTTTATCAAATACCAATGATTATCACCCTACATGTTTACCAAATCCCATAAAAGAAACCATTGCAAATACACAGACACCCAAGCATAACAGGCGAGTAATAATTAATTTCATTTTTCCTTATGAATTCCACTCTTCTAGTTCTTGCCGCCGGAATGGGCAGCCGATACGGCGGCCTTAAACAAATGGATCCTATGGGCCCGAACGGAGAATCCGTTCTCGACTACTCTGTCTACGATGCCATACGTGCAGGCTTCACTCGCGTAGTATTCATTATCCGTGAGGATTTTGCGGAGCTATTCAAACAAGCTGTCGGATCAAAATTCAGTAGCAAAATTGAGGTCGACTACGTGTTTCAAAAATTAGATGACCTACCCGCAGGATTTTCTGTTCCTGATGGTCGTAATAAACCGTGGGGCACTATCCATGCGGTGCGCGCTGCTCGGGATACTATCTCTGGGCCATTCGCAGTAATCAATGCAGATGATTTCTATGGAGCTGACTCCTATCTCCAAGTGGTAAAATATTTTCAGCAATCGAATATTTCCTGCAATGATATTTCTCATTATGGCATGGTGGGCTACCAGTTAACAAAAACACTCTCAGAACACGGTAATGTAAACCGCGGTATTTGCTCCGGATCTGATGGCTTCTTGAAAGATGTTGAGGAAGTCACTGAAATAAGCAGAGAAGACGACAATGCGATCCGCGGCAACTGGTTAAATGGAGAAAAAAGAGCAATTTCCGAGGGCGCTATCGCTTCGATGAATTTCTGGGGATTCACGGCAGATCTCTTTGAGCATTTGGAAAAACACTTCATCGAATTCCTCAAAACCCATGGTGAAGAAATGAAATCAGAGTGCTATATCCCCACTCTCATTGACGAATTAATCCGAGACGGTAAAGCTGACTGCAAAATCCTAGAAACTTCCAGTTCGTGGTTTGGAGTCACTTACCCTGAAGACAAACCTTACGTTGTCGCAAATATTAGAAAGCTCATCGAAGCTGGAGACTACCCGAGTTCGCTCCAATAAAAGAAAACCATGAAGGTAGTAGTAACAGGCGGATCAGGCTTTATAGGCTCGCACATCGTGGAGCACTTCCAAGGTAAAGCCGAAACGATTCGTGTTCTAGATAACCTACGCACTGGCCATCGTCACAATCTAGATGGTCTTGAGTGTGATTTCATCGAAGGCTCAATTACAGACCGAGCGCTCGTAAAGAAGGCGGTCAGCGGTATTGACTACATTTTCCACATGGCTGCAATGGTTTCTGTCCCCGAATCGATGAGTAAAATTGCCGAGTGTATAGAAATCAACGTGAACGGCTTACTTAACGTGCTTGAAGAGGCCCATTCCGCTGGGGTAACAAAAATTATATTTGCATCTTCGGCTGCCAACTATGGAAACAATCCGACTGTTCCCAAGATTGAAACCATGCCGCCAGAACCGCAAAGCCCCTATGCAATCACCAAACTCGATGGAGAATATTATCTGGAGATGTTCCAAGCCGCAGGCAAGCTCCAAACCACCTCACTCCGGTTTTTCAATGTTTTTGGTCCACGCCAAGACCCCAACGGGGCATACGCTGCTGCAGTACCCATATTCATAGAAAAAGCAGTCAAAGGCCAAGACATTACCATTCATGGCGATGGACAACAAACACGCGACTTCATCTACGTGAAAGATATTGTTGATGCTCTCGTTTTTGCCGCTTTCAACAATGACATGCACGGCACTTTCAATGTGGGATACGGCGGAAAGATCACTATCAATGAGCTAGCTCAAAATATCCTCGCATCAATTCAAACAAAATCAAAAATCGTCTATGCCAATAAACGAGCTGGAGATGTTAGGCACTCAAGAGCGTCTGCTGAAAAGCTAAAGACATCTGGATGGCAGCCTAAACACTCACTCGAGGAGGGCCTTGCTGCCACACTGGATTTCTTTAAGGATAAATTACTGAAGTAATTTTAAGCAGGATAAACATAACCTGTCAGCAAGATCATTGGCAACCGCCAAAGACTCAGTCATATAGCCGTGGCATTTATGATGATACACGAGATAAGGTTGCGCTAAAAACTTTAACTGCGGGATCAAATATCAAGCATAAGCTGTCTGACTGGCGCAAAACTCCTTCGGTGGATCGGGCACGGCCCCATTTTACGTAATGCCTCAAGATGCTGCTTTGTTCCATAACCCTTATGTTGCTCAAATCCGTATCCAGGATACAGTTCCGCATACTCAATCATCCTCTGGTCACGTGAGACCTTGGCAATAATACTCGCTGCTGCAATAGAAAGCGACTTCCCATCGCCTTTGATAATACCCTCTGACTCAATGGGGAAACCGGGAACTGGCAATCCATCGATCACACAGTAATCTGGCAACCTAACAAGACCTTGGGCCGCACGCCCCATCGCGGCATGCGTGGCTCTCAAAATATTAACCTCATCGATTTCTTCAGGTTCCGCGTAAGACAATGACCACATAATATCACGTCGCCCTGTTAACTCCTCGTAAAGCTGCTCCCTCTTCCTTGATGTGATTTTTTTCGAATCATCTAACATGTCGTGCGTAAAACTCTCAGGCAAAATTACAGCTGCTGCTGACACAGGACCAGCCAAAGGCCCCCTTCCTGCTTCGTCAATACCAGCAACAACCTTATATCCTGCCTGTTGCAGCGCACATTCACGTTCCATATCGGGCATAAAACCAATCGTGCCCTGTCGATCATTAAAAGGCACGCCCTAAAATTGATAGTCAGCCTTGGCGGCTGAAACTTGGCGGCTAAAACCGGTCATTAATAAATAATCCACACTTCATGTCAGATAGCCCATCAGACTCAATAAAGACTCTGTTTTTCCCGAGAGTTATTCTTGGCAAGGCTTAAAGGATTCATTAACTTGCAACTATGCACATCAAGAAATTTCTTAACGTGGTAATATGTATTATCTGTGTCTCAGCTTTCACATCCTGTGGCTCTAATGACGATGACCAGCTTCCCATCGCCTCAGGAATATCAAATCAAAATGAAGCCGCAGAGGCTGATGCCATGCTCTCCCAGGGACGCGCTTACGAAGCCGCTAAGAAAAATAGCAAGGCACTATCCACCTACAAAGCCATCTTTAAGCAATACCCGCAAACCAACTCCGCGGCCGAAGCAAAATATGCACAAGCAAGAATCCTCGACCAACAAGGCGATCTGCTCAAAGCCTTTGATGCCTATCAAGACGTGATTGCACGCTTTCCCAGCAGCCCGCATTACGCAGCAGCAATTAGCCGCCAAGAGACCGTTGCGCATGCAGCTGCAAATGGCGTAATTCAAAATAGCTTTCTCGGTATGAAAACAAGTATCGGACCAGAGAATATTGAAAAAATGCTCGGTAATGTCAGAGACAATGCCCCACGCGCAATATCGGCACCCAAAGCACAATACGCCATCGCACGCGTGTGGCAGCGAAACGGCAACGCAAATAAAGCAATCGCTGCCTACCAGCGAATCGCTTTAGATTATCCTAATAGCGGTAACGCTCCAGAAGCGCTCTACCAGCAGGGTGAAATTTTGACGCTCAAAGCAAAACGCGGCAATCAAAATACCGCTCATGTGGATCGAGCTCGTGAAATTTACAGCGAACTCATTAGACTCTACCCAAGCCACAGCCGCGCCACTGATGCCCGCAAGAGACTTGCCACCCTCCGAGTCCAAGATGTTCAACGCAGCTACGAAACAGCCGAATTCTACCGAAAGAAAGGCCAGAGCAAAGCTGCCCTTTTTTACTACCGTGAATTACTACGTAAGGTCAAAAGCGGGTCCTACCACGACCTTGCCAAGCAACGCATAACAGATCTTGGCGGCTAAATAATCGCGAGTAATAACACAAGCACCCGCCACCCACCCATACCATGCTCAAGTACCTATTCGCTTTCGCCCTTCTTTTGTCCTCCTGCTCAGGGTATCGCTTAGGAGGAGCAAAACCCATTCACCTTTCACATGTTAAAAGTATACACGTTCCATTATTTGAAAATGATACTCTAATGGTGCGCGCTGAGTCACATGCAACCAACAGCGCAGTGAGCGCTATAACTCGTGACGGAACATACAGGATCGCCACATCAGCTCGAGCAGATGCAATTCTGGAAGGACGCATCACCCAGGTTGACTACGACCAGGTTCGTTCTTCTCGGCTCGACAGCTTACGCTCGGAAGAACTGAGTATGGATATAAGCATCGAATGGGTGTTACGCGATGCCCGCAATCCAGCACTCATACTCGAGGAAGGCGAATCCCGAGGCACTACCCGATTCTTCGCCGGTGGCAACCTCCATGTCGCACGAACTAATGCACTCCCTGATGCCCTTCGCCGTGCCTCAGAATCCATGGTGATGCGTTTCTCAGAAGGCTTCTAATATTGCTGTTACCATGATTTCATTTGTCCCCACCCCTATAGGCAATCGGGCGGACATCACCTTACGGGCATTAGAAGTATTGCGTGATGCTGACATAATTGCTTGCGAGGACACCAGGCACTCAGGGTCGCTACTGAAGCATCACGATGTAGATAAACCACTGATATCACTGCACGATCATAACGAGGCACGAAGGATACCTGAACTCATCGAAAAGGCAAAAACCGGCACCAAGATTGCCGTCATATCAGATGCCGGCATGCCACTTATCTCAGATCCAGGATATCGCCTCATGCAAGCAAGTATTGAACACAATATTCCATATACCGTGCTGCCTGGCCCGTCAGCTGTTCTCACAGCCCTAGCGGGCTCAGGCTTTCCTACACACGCTTTTAGCTTCGACGGCTTTCTGTCAGTCAAAAAGGGCAAGCGCCGCAAGGCACTGGAATCTGCAATCACATCAGGTAAGACATCACTTTTCTTTGAATCCCCTCACCGACTTCTCTCCACGCTGGAAATCCTCGCTGATATCAATCCCAATCTCAGGGTGTGTGTTGCGCGCGAGCTAAGCAAAAAATTCGAAACCTACCACAGGGATTCTGCCGAAGTCTTACTGAAATACTTCAAAGAACATCCGCCAAAAGGTGAAATCGTGCTCATCCTAGATGTCTGCAAGTAAGATTCATCCACTTGTGATGAGCACCATTACCATGTCATCATCCTTCGGATTCAGATAGGCAACAATAGCCCATATCCGAAAAAGTAATTCATCTGGCAAGTTAATGCCCACCCCCTAATCACGCAAACTGATGACTCCACGCTAGTGGCTTGATAATATGCCCCACATCGTCAAAACTAGTTATTCACAAGCTAGATGAAACACAATTGACTAGAAATGTTGATAAAGCTCTATTGCACATGGTAACCATCACAAGAAACACATTTACTTCTTTTACGTGTAAATAATTCTATGTCGTTCTTATTGTGCTTGTAGTCTGTATTTTTTATGAGGCTTGCATAACTAGTCTATTTCCCACTGAGCAATGAACTCACGCGCCATAAATGGGTTGTTAATAAATGTGATTCGATTGTTAATATCATGTGGATAAATTGTGGATAACATGCTTTCCGATAAGTCTTTTTTACGCAAAATACTTAACCTGCCGCGACGCGAAGGTTCCGTTTTTTTATGCAACTCTAAAGCTACCCTACCCATGGTCATCCGAGTATTGAGCTCAACGACCGCACGAAGCCCAAGCCTACCATCAGCTAGCCTATATACCATGGCATCAATACCAACTGGCCCGACGTATCCGGGTAGTAAGGTGGGAAAATACTGAGGTATCGTCTCGCCATAAAGAGTAGTAATATCGGCATCACTAAACAAAAACTTCGCTACATTCGGTGGCAGCCCAGACCCCCATTTTGGACAAACCAGACTTCCCATAAAACGCCCTGCTGCATCGTTCTCTATGTGGGTCATTCCAATGAGGCTGACACTATCAGACTTCATTTCATAAAGCACCGAGAAGTCATGCACACGCTCAAGCCAGGGCTCCACAGCAATCCCGCCATGTTTTTCTATTCTTTTGACAATCCATGCCTCTGGGATTGGCTCCCCTATCATGATACGCTTGTGCCCCCGCCCCGCACAAGCATGTGCTGCCTTGAGCAAAACATCGCCAGATAGTAGTAGAATATTAATGGTATCAATAGCATGCGGGACATCTCTACAAAACACACCAGACTCACTTTTGCGTCCAAGTTCATGTTCAAGTTGAAGACCAATCTCCTTGCTCAGCCACAGCGACGGCAGTGACTCACGCCATTGCCACGGAACATTCGCGGAGACCTGGCTAGCGTGCACTGCAAATTGTTTTGATGTCTCAGGTGACCACGCCCACGGCCTAAATCCACCGAGTTTTCTGTTTTTACACAAATCACGACCAAAAAATTCTGGCAGTTCAAACCCGCGCCGCTTGAGATATGAGAGATGCTCGTTACCTGGGTGCTGACGTAACATGCTGATGTCATCTTTCCTGCACCAAGCCAATGTGAGCATTTCGAGATCGCACTCCATCGCCGACTCCATTCGATTGGGCTGAAATCTCTGCCCCGACACCTCGGCGGCTACGTGAGATTCAGAATTTGGGTTAAACCAGTGAACCACGGGAGTTCTGCCTCGCGACTGCTCACACACATCGAGACGATTAATGAAGTCATCATCAAATCCAGCAAGTCGACGTCCCTCAGCATTGAAAGGCGCGATTCCCTTTGCTTTCGCTGGAGCGAGAGGAAAGGTCAATGATGTCTTGAACGCCTGCCAATCGGTCGAGCCACGCTGCTTCCATTTCCTGAACCATTTAACCCCGTGACCAACGTGACCAATTTCATCAAGATAAATTTTTTCCAATACCACTGCCGTGCTCTTGTCGCCTACCTGCCGAAATAACGCAGCGTAGTGCTTAGAGAAATCAAGATTTGCTTGCTCAAATGTCAGATTCAGGCGAGTCACAAAATCCATCGGCGTCTCCATGGGCGATACCAGTTTCCAAAAGTAATTATTAAGCGGCAAGTCACCAAAGTTAATACCGCACTCATTCATTCGGCGCATATACATTCGCGTATGCATCTGCTCTTCACGCATCGCTTCATAGACACCACGTCGGTATTCTGCTGGAGCAGAGGGAAAACGTAATAGAACCAACGCCATTAATTCTGCCGCCAGCAACTCATGATTCGCCAGAAAGTGTAGCAATTTTCCACGTTCGTGTTCGTCATCCAGCTTATTCACACTAGGAAAACTAACCCGAACACCTTTGCCTGACATCATTAGATGCTCAGGTCGTCCTGGAGTGTCTGGAACAGTGATTGCATGACCCGGAGAGTCGTCTAGCACACCGTGCTCCAATGCCGGCGGTAGGTGAAGTTTCTCTTCCAATGTTTGCGCTAATAGGATTCGCTCCGCTGCCTCCCGCATCTGCATAATATGAGCACTACGATGACAGGGCTGAGAAGCAAGAGAAATGCTGAGGATAAATCGCTCGCATTTGACAGCGTGATTCGTTAGCACATGCTCATGACAGTCGACTACGATTTTGACCGTATCATTTCGCGGCGGGGCTCCGGCAGTATTAAGTGGGACCGATTTCCAAATTTAGATCCCTTCTGGGTAGCTGACATGGATTTCGCATCTCCCCCAGAAGTTCTAGAGGCTGTCCACCAGCGCGCCGAGCACGGCGTGTTGGGCTACGCGCATCCGCACGACGGATTAGTTGATGCTCTGACCACATATATGCAGAAACGACATAATCTTGAGGTCAATGAGAGTGAAATTGTCCATCTAGGAGGACTTGTGTCTGCCTTATCGATGGTAGCGCGCGCCTTTGGCAAACGTGGCGAGCAAATCATGACCTGCACGCCAATTTACCCGCCATTTCTCGGTGTACAAAACGACGCCGGTATGCAGTGCATCTCTGTTCCGCACATTTTAGAGGATGGCGCTTGGGGATTCGATTGGAATGCCATGGAGGCTGCGGTGACACCACAAACAAAAATCTTCTTGCTCAGCAACCCACAGAACCCTCTTGGCAGAGTGTTCACTCAGGCAGAAATACTCAAACTTGCCGAGTTCTGTGAGCGGCATGACATGATTCTTGTCTCTGATGAAATTCACTGCGACTTAGTGCTCGATGAAGTAGCTACACCACACGTCTGCGCCGCAGGGTTACCAGAGCACCTCCAAAATCGAATCATCACTCTGCTTGCCCCAAGCAAAACCTACAACATCGCTGGTATGGGATATGCATTTGCTGTCATAAGAGATGACTCAATACGGAGAAAATTCGAGGCTGCCCGTGGCCATATGTTACCAGAAATCAACTGTATCGCATTTTATACCGCCGAGGCCGCTTACAGTCACGGTGAACCATGGCGACAGGCACTCGTGGCTTACCTCAGAAAAAATAAAGACACGCTCACTGCCTTCGTGAGGGACAATATGCCGGACTTTAAAGTTCCCAACATCGAGGCGACTTATCTCGCATGGATCGACTGCCGCTCGCTTGATTGCAAGAACCCGGCAACATATTTTGAAAAAGAAGCCTCCATCTATCTCTCGGACGGCTCATTTTTCGGTGCACCTGGCCATGTTCGCTTTAATTACGGATGTCCACATGCACGCGTGCTTGAAGGTTTAGAAAAAATAGCACGCGTCCTTGCCTAAGTTACGAAATCTAATAATCTGTAATTATCTCTATGAAGACCATCCTTTCGCTCGCTATCATTCCCGCTTGCCTATCAACTCCAATTTTCGGCCACGAGGGGCATGAGGATCAGAAAACCCAACTCGGAATTGAGGCTGTAACCAGCTACAGAAGTGATTATGTTTACCGTGGCTTCGAACTTGCCGAAAACACACTGGATTTTCAAATTGAAGGGCAAATCGCTATCAACGATTACACTCTTCTCAACCTAGGTGCATGGTATGCGCAAGAATCAGGAAGTAGTGGTTACGATGAAGCCGCATTTTTTACTCAATTGCGATATGAGAAAAATGACCAGCTCACTCTCGGATTGAGTGCCACATACCGTAGTTTTAGTAATGCAAAACCACCCTTGTCAGTTGCGTTTAATGATGGTGTTGATCTCGGTGTATTTGCCACTTGGCATTTTAGCCATGACTTAAACAGCACCGTAGGCGCATATTATGATACAGGCGCTGATGGTTGGTATAGCAACCTTGAGGTGGAGTGGAGCAGAATACTCTCAGATAATGCGTTTATGACTGTGATGTCTGGCGTCAGCCATGTCTCCGATTACTATGGCCGCAGCGGCCTTAACGATATTTACGGAAGGATTTCCCTCACATATCACATTTCCGATTCCGTATCGATCACCCCCTACCTTGGAGGATCAGCACTCCTTGATAGCAGTGACCCCGGTAGCGACATGGCTTTCAGCGGCGTGTGGTTCGAAGTTCGCTTCTAACAAAAAATCACCCGGATGGAAAAAATCACCTTCGGCAAAAAATTCCGCGCACTTTTAGGCACTGGACGGATCGCTAACTTACCAACGGTTTGGAGTAATGTCTTGGTTGGGTTGTGGATTGCTAGTTCATGCGTTCATGAATTCCAAACATCTCAAGATCACTCAACTGGCTATCTACTATTACTAATCATCTTAGTTGCATGCTCTTTGATCTATGTTGGTGGCTGCATGCTTGGTGATGCTCAAGACCATGATTTTGACCGCATCAACCGACCTGCACGTCCAATCCCCAGTGGTATTCTCTCAGCCGGAGGGGTGAAGCTCACATCTTTTTCACTACTAACCATCGCTATATTTCTACTATTTGTATCTACACTTGCTGCTAATCTCATCAGTTGGTCTCTAGATAATGACCTGTCACTCAAGGAAATTATCACTCTTTTATCTAATCAAAATACATTACACGCCATTCAATTACATGAAATGTTGATAGGTGTATTGTTAACTGCTGTTGTGATTACGTATGCCTATTATCATAAGAGAAACAGAAAAGCAGCGTTAACCATGATGGCATCATGCCGGTTCCTGTTAGTTTTTTTGGGTATCGCAGTAACTCAAAAGACATATTTCACACCCAACGAACCTCTTGGGCTCCACCTATCATGGGTTACACACTGGATGCTTATCTACCCTGCATTGATAGGATTTTACACATTGTTACTCAGCTGGGTTGCATCAACCGAGTCACAACCCGGTCGCTTTTCTCACCGAAAACTTCTTGGGGCATGTATGCTCTCCCTGCCCTTTCTAAGCTTCATCACTACTCCACTGATCTTCAACCATCATAAAGCCGATCATCAATGGTCATTCATGCAGAGCGCTTATCTCCACAGCTACCTTCCCTCCAATGCTACTTGTTTTTATATAACCCTAGCAATAACGACAATATGGATATTTTTAGCACTCAAGAGACTAAACTCCTCAAAACCTGCTTTTGTTTCCCGAGCTTTGGCTGGGTTTTGTCTCATTGACGCAACAATAGTTGCACCATTTTCTCCATCAGTTGCCTGTGTATGCATCACTCTCTTCCTTCTCGCACTGCTCCTCCAGCGAGTCACCCCTGCCACTTGATCAATAAACTTACTCGTATTTCAAGACGTGCATTTGTCGAGTTTTTGAGTTAATTTCTACTTCGTCATGCCAAAAAAAAAGATCAAGCACAAGCGCAAGCGCATATCACACCTCACTGTCGGTGAGTTTTACGAACGGCACGGAAAGTTTCTCAAACTCAAACTTCAAGGCAGCGCTGTCGGATTTGATCGTAAAATTTTAGAACCCACAGTCAACCATCCCGGTCTCGCGCTGGCCGGCTTCCTGACATATTTTGCGTTCAAACGAATTCAAGTATTAGGTAATTCCGAACAATCATACCTCCGCAAACTAAGCGAAGATGAACGCGTCGAGCGCTTTAAAGAAATCTGTGAACGCGATATTCCTTGCATCGTTACATCACGCGGCAAGGAATTACCACACGGGCTTCTAGAAGTGGCACACCAACGTGGCATTGCAGTTTTTAGCACTCCGATGGTGACCATGAAATTTGTAAATGCCGCAACACTGCAACTCGAAAACGAATTTGCCCCCAGCACCACCCGTCATGGATGTATGGTCGACTTTCGTGGTGTAGGTGTCCTAATCATGGGTGAAAGCGGAGCAGGCAAAAGCGAAATTGCCATTGGGTTACTTGAACGCGGGGGGGCGCTTGTCGCCGACGACATGGTGATTTTACGCCAAGTTGGCGGGGAATTAGAAGCAAGCACCAAAGACTTTTCCCGAGGCTTCATCGAGATGCGTGGCGTAGGCATCATCAACGTAGCGAATGTTTTTGGGCTTGGCAGCATACGCCCATGCAAGCGGCTCGACTTAGTCATCAAACTCAAGCCACATTCAGATTTAAACAATGTTGATCGTCTTGGCGTAAATCGTAAAACCTACCGCATCCTAGACCATGAAGTAACTCTGGTAGAAATCCCCGTAGCTCCGGGACGGGACACAACACGATTGGTAGCAATTACATGCCTCGAGCATCAACTGCGTAGCGTCGGCTATGATATGGCCGCAGAGTTTAACCAGCGCTTACTGGACAAAATGTCATCAGAATCGACCGGTATGAAAATCTGATCACCCGACACACAACCTATAAAAAGAAAAAAATCTCTTCCCCCACTACTCAGCTTTCATTAGAATCGCCCTCATCGATTAGCAACCGCATCCCTCATACTTATGCCCACACGCGAATTCACCGTCACAAATAAACTTGGTATACACGCCCGTCCCGCAGCACAGTTCGTCAAGACTGCGAGTAAATTCTCTTGTGATATTCAAGTAGAAAAGGATGACGAGCAAGCTGACGGAAAGTCGATTATGGGATTAATGATGCTCGCTGCAGGTAATGGATCCGTCCTCATTGTCACGACTGATGGTGACGATGACGAATTAGCCCTCGATGCCATAGGTTCGCTCATAGAGAAAAATTTTGAGGAATAGCGATACCTTAGATGAACAGATTCGGCTTTGACCCGGACGTTTGTTTTGTGCAGAATCACCGCACATGCACACGCAAGGACATGAAACCGTCATCCAAGGCACCCCAGGCTCACCGGGTATTGCCTTTGGTCCAGTGCATGTCGTTGCCCGCGGATTTGCTGCGCCTGACGTGTATGAAATCGCACCCGCCCAAATCCCCAACGAGCAAGAACGTTTTGAACAGGCGCTGACCCAGACCAAACATCAGCTCGACGGGCTACGTAGCCACATAGAAAAGCTGACGGGTGAGGAAGAGAGCAAGATATTTGACGCACACCTCATGGTGCTTGAGGACACCACTCTGTTAACTCGGGTGAAAAAAGCAATTAATGAGCGTTTGCAGAATGCAGAGTATGCATTCTATGCCGTGATGCAGACCTTTCTGGAAGCAATGCGCCGCATCAATGACCCATACCTCAAAGAGCGCGCAGCAGACATTGATGACGTCTGCCAACGAGTCTTGAGAAATTTTCAAACTGACGAGCATCACAACCTTGATGACCACCCAGATCATAAACACGTCCTAGTCGCATACGATCTTTCCCCAAGCGATACTGCGTCAATTGACAGACACCATGTTCAGGGGTTTGCCACCGAACAGGGTAGTGTTAACTCACATACGGCAATTCTGGCGCGATCGATGGGTATCCCCGCAATCGTTGGTCTGGAGCGAGCAGTAATCGATATTAAGACCCTCGCTGACTGCATCCTCGATGGCTACACCGGCAGGCTTATATTAAATCCCACACCAGAAACGGTTCAGACTTACAAAGATAGAGTAACTAGAAAGAGACAAGCTCGGGCGAAACTCGACGAAATACGCGAAGAAAAAACCACAACACTCGATGGTCATGAAATTACACTCTCCGCAAATATTGAGTTCATAAACGAACTTCCGCTTGTACATAAATCTGGAGCAAATGGTGTTGGGCTCTTCCGCACTGAATTTTATTTATTAGGCGGCGGAGAAATGCCTGACGAGATACAACAAGCAGAAGTCTACACTGAGCTAGCAAAAGGCGTTAAACCAAAACAGGCAATTATCCGGACACTCGATGCAGGTGGCGACAAGATACCTGCCGAACCACTGTCGCACACCGAGCCTAACCCATTTCTCGGCTGGCGAGGCATTCGCGTTTCCCTCACCCGCAAGGCGCTATTTAAGGAGCAACTCAAAGCTATTCTCAGAGCAAGCGCACACGGCAAACTTGGCGTGATGTTCCCCATGGTCTCAGGCCTGCGCGAGACACTAGAAGCCAAGGAGGTGCTCAAGATCGCCATGGATGAACTTGATAAATACGGCATACCATTTGATCCCAACATCGAGGTGGGTGTAATGATAGAAATTCCCTCTGCAGCAATGATGGCACGAGAGATCGCCAACGAGGTTGACTTTCTCTCCATAGGAACGAATGACCTAATCCAATACACCGTCGCAGTTGATCGAGTAAACCCCTACGTTGCTCATCTGTATAAACCCACCCATCCTGCTGTCATGCGCCTCATGAACATTACAGTAAACGCAGCCAAGGATGCCGGTATATGGACAGGTGTCTGCGGAGAAATGGCAGCTGACCTCTCAATGATACCTCTTCTTGTTGGCATGGGTATCGACGAACTATCAGTTGGATCACACAACCTACCCAGCATCAAAAAGGCGATTCGCTCGCTAAACCAAAAAGATTGTTCCGAAATGATGGTGGACGTGCTCAAGGCAGGCTCTAGCCCAGACATCTCATTACTATCAAACACAATGGCACAGCAGTGCTATTCTGAACTCCTTGATTAAATCCCTTGTGGTAGAAATTTCATTTGTTTTGCCATGAAGCTACTGGCGTGGCCGGTGTAACGGCAACTATCTTGACCGTATCCATTACCTTGCAGAATGCTATGCTGTAAGCTTCATTCTTACTTTCAGGCCTTCTTCCCGGCGCACACGTTGCACCAGTTTTCGGCTCACCCTCCAACTTTCCCGATCCAGCAGCGCGCGGATACGTCGATAGCCATAGCGAGGAAACTCCCAGCTCAGGTGAATGATTCTTTTCCTGAGTTTGATCTGATAGGGAGCCACTTCCTTTTCCCGGTAGTAATAGCTGCTTTCATTTAAGTTTGAGATATTTACACGCCCTACGCACATTGCACAGTCCGGCTCCTGTTACTTCCCGAACCATTCTTCTCTTTTGCATAGGGCTCACCACTTTTTTGCATTCACATGTTCGAGCACCTTGATGTTGAGCAACTGGTCGGCCACGATTTTCTTGAGCTCAACGTTTTCTCTTTCAAGCTCACGTAGCCTCCTCGCATCCGCAACTTCCATGCGACCGTATTTATGTTTCCAACGATAGTAGGTCTTGTCGCTGATGTTGTGGTCCTTACAAATTTGCACCACTGTTTTTTCGCCATTGGCTTCACGCAGAATACCGATGATTTGTTCTTCGCTGTATGTCTTCTTTTTCATTGTAGTCTCTTTCGATTATACAATGTCCGATTCTCATAGCACTCCAGTTTTTCGGGGTCAGATCAAGGCTGGTAGGTGATAGCGGTGCTGGAGGATTTTATCAAAGCTCCCGCTGTTACGCTGGTTGGGTCTGGCGACCAAGATTCTTGAAGTGTGCCGCTAAGATTACGCACGGACTTGGAAACGAGCGTGGTGGATGTTCCGGCAAAGGTGGTTGAGAGTGAGCCACCAACGGTTTCTGCGTAGCGATGGTTCTCGGTAGTCAGACCATTGCGCACGGTCTCGGTGGTCACACCAACCGCGTCACTGAATACATCGGTACCGACTGTAACAAAAAATGCACATGATCTTTGTCCGTTCCTATCTCCAGAAACTTCATCTCATAACGCTTCTCGATTTCAAGACATACATCCCTGAGCTCCACGTCTACCTCTTCATCAAACACCGCACGACGGTATTTCGCAGGAAAAACAAAATGATAGAGCAACACTGTAACATTATGACTCTTGTGGATATACTCACTCATCCTCCGAGTCTCGCCGCAAGCGGCGGGGAATTCGACCCTCAAAGATTAAAGACATTCAAGCCCAAGCTAGCTTCATGCACTCACAAGAAAGTCATCATCGATAAAACGATATCTGATTACCTCAACCAATACGCAAAACATGCGGGCATTCTCGTTGCACGCCCCAGATGATATGCGTTTCTATTGCAGCCTTCTGCGACGAAATAAGATCGTACTACATGATACAAGCATCAGAGAAGATACACTTGGTTCGGGGATTAGGCTGATGAATTGATCGCTGTATTGCGATAGATCTGCCACAAAAGTTACTGCAGTATAATATGCCCATTGGTTAGATGCACCGCTATAATTTGGGCCGCCAACCGCATTCATAATGCCTGCCAGCTTCCATTCACTACCATCTTTCCAAAATACAGCTCCTCCCGAGTCCCCCGCAACAGATTGAGCTTCATGAGTCATTCCAAACTCATCAAACTGTGTGTAGAGAGACAGCAAATGACCTTGACTGCCAAGATCGATCGTTTGAGAACCTGCCATTTCATTTTCACCCCATCTCACGGTTCTTGTTGATGTGGTATCATACCCTGTTGCTTCGGCATTAGGTGGAATATTTGTTTCAGTCCAAGTATTCGGATTGGTGTTTGTATCAACATTCCACATCGTCTCATCAACCTCTCGAGTACGCCCTCTCCCGATCATCACAAAATCAGATCCCACAGATGGTGCTGAGGTGGTCACATCAAGGGATGGAAGACCAGGGTCGCTTGATAAGCGAAAAATAATAAGATCCGTTTTCGCGCTCAGCCCCATTCCTGTGGGGTTATCAAGTCTTACCGATGTTCCGCTCTCGGCAGCATAAGTAGTTCCACCAAAATTTACACTACCCACCCCAACGTGATTGGCCGTGATTACATATCGGTTCCCTAGGTAGACAGCTGTGGCCGTCCCACGCACACCCACATTTGCAAACCCTGGATCATCTACCGGCGCAGATGTGTTGCCAGAACCATCGCCACTTGCGATTACAACTCCAAGCATTGTACCTGAAGTAGAAAAGTATAACATGA
>DPWT01000025.1 GCA_003527555.1 Verrucomicrobiales bacterium
CAAGGGTCAGGCGTACTTCAACCAGGGACTCAGACAGCTCCACGGTTTTTGGTATTATGAGGCAGAACGATCATTCCGTGCCATCCTAGCTAATGATGATAAGTGTCTGATGGCATACTGGGGGCTATCTCAAGCGAACTATGAAAACGAGAAACGAGCCAAAGCATTCATCGATAAGGCTGCTGAACTACTCAAAAATGAAGATCTGAAAATTCAGCCTCATGAAAAAGCATATGTTCAGGCGGAGATCGATTATCATGACGAGAAAAAAGTCAAAGATATCAGCAAACGGAGAAAAAACTTCATCCGTGCGTATGAAGACATCATTATAAATTACCCCCACGATTTGGAAGCAAAAGCCCTGCTTGTATGTCGACGCTGGCAGTTTACTCGAAAGGGAATTCCGATCAGCAGCCACATCGGGCTGGATGCCATCCTCAAACAAATATTTGTCAAAAAACCCAATCATCCCGCACACCATTACGCAATTCACTTGTGGGATGACCGCCGCCATGAAGAAGCTTTGGACTCAGCTGCCAAGCTCGGAAAAACAGCCCCTGAAATAGCTCACATGTGGCACATGCCCGGACACATTTATTCAAAAGCCAAACGCTACCACGATGCCGTATGGCACCAACAAGCATCTGCACGTATCGACCACGCCCACATGCAAAGATGGTTCCTCTTGCCTGATCAAATTCACAACTATGCGCATAACAACGAGTGGCTATCGCGCAATTTCTTAAATCTTGGTAAAGTCAGCGCCAGTATCGATATGGCCAAGTCACTGCTCTCAAACCCACGCCACCCAGATCTGAATAATCAAGACAAGAAAAAATCCTCGGCTCGCTACGGGCGCAGAGCTCTAATCAACTCCCTTGAAAAGGCCGAACTCTGGCATGAGGCACTTCAGACCGCCGACTCAGCTTGCCTCATGCCACTGACAAAACCCGAACAAGACTTATCACGACTGCGCCTAATCGCAGTAGCTCAGCACAATCTCAACAAACGCGATCAACTCATCAAAACCATCAGCATAATCGATTCACATCATATCGTCATTAAAGATGAGCAGAAGAAAGCAATGAAGAAAGCTCGCGAGAAGGCCACAAAGGAAAATAAAAATAAAGAGTCGCTCAAAGTCGCCGAAAAAAAAGCTCACGATCAGCATCAAAAAAAAATCAAAGCCTTTGCAAACACACTTATCGAATTACGAGGTTACCTTGCCGCCATGGATGGTGATTTTAAAACCGCAAAGGGCGCGCTCAGTCAACGACCCTCCAAGCAATCCCCAATGATCTATCAGCTTGCCTACGGAGATCATGAGAAAGCTGCCGAAACCGCTCGCAAACAAATCGAAAAAAAGAATAAAGAGGCCCTACCCCTCGCCAAAGCAATTTATGTTCTACATAAAGCCAAAAATGATGATCCCGCATGGAGAACAGGCTTCGAGGAACTGCGAACTTTTTCATCCGACATCGAACTAACTTCGCCGGTTTTTAAACGCCTTGGCCCGATTGCCCGAGAACTTAGCTACCCTGATGACTGGCGGCAGCCTCATACGCCAGCAACAGATGTCGCGGACCGACCAACACTAGATAGTCTAGGGCCGTTACACTGGACGCCGCCAACCGCACCAACATTCAACCTCCCAGACCAACATAATAAGTATATTTCGCTCACTAAATATCACGGCAAACCCATGATTCTCGTTTTTTATCTGGGTGCTGGATGCCTGCATTGCACCGAGCAATTGACAGCAATGGCCGACCGCTACTCGGACTTCAAAAAAGCTGGGCTACCGATCCTAGCGATTTCCACAGATGACGTCCCC
This sequence comes from Verrucomicrobiales bacterium, assembly GCA_003527555.1. Lineage (GTDB taxonomy): Bacteria > Verrucomicrobiota > Verrucomicrobiia > Verrucomicrobiales > Akkermansiaceae > Oceaniferula. The sequence continues at coordinate 1,835 of DPWT01000025.1, forward strand.
AATCTTAAAAAATCACAAACGAACTACAAAAAAGGTGAAATCCCCTTCCCAATCATATCTGACTCAAGGAAAGATATCTTCAAAAAATACACCTCTCACGATGACTTTGAGAATAAACCTCTTCACGGAACATTCGTCATCGATAAAACAGGGCGTATACTCTGGTCAGATATTTCAGCCGACCCATTCATGGACCTTGATTTTCTGATCAAGGAATCGTCGCGGCTGCTCAAACTTCACCAGTAAGCACTTGCCGCTAGCGATACGATCTATCAATATGCATTTGATGTTACGTTTCCAATTTCCACCTGAGAACCCAGCTGATGCCGGCCCTGGGTGCAGGTCACGCCTCTACGAGCGTTTTGTTGATCTGATTCCTGTTGTCACCTATGCATCTTTGCTGTGGTGTATCACTGTTTTTCTTCTGATCTATCGCTGCATAAGCGAGAGAGGTGAGGTCGAGATACTGATGGTAAAGCTCGGCGCTACTGCAGAACGTGAGCTCTCGCTCGGCCAGTGGTGGGGAATGATCGCATCCGCATTCATTCACGTCGAATTTTTGCACCTTGCATTCAATATGTATTGGCTTGTAAAGTTAGGTAGCCTCATGGAAAGAGGTTTAGGAAGTGTAAAAACCGCAGTGTTTTTTGTAGTCACAGCATTTGTTAGCACAACCTATCAACTCGAAATCGGTGGCTACGGCATAGGGTTTTCTGGAGTAGTTTATGCTATGGCAGGATTCATGTGGGGAGCTTGGCCTCGCTACACAGGATTTCTTGAAGGCTTTAATGGCCGCACATTGCGATTTTTCCTCATCTGGCAAGGTCTCTGTTTCCTGTTGAGCATGAGCAATATCATGCCGATCGGTAATACTGCACACATATCAGGCATGCTCTTTGGATTTTTATTAGGCATGTGGGCACATAAAGGCACTAAGCATGGCTGGCGCTGGCTGGCTGCATCTGTAGCCATGACTGCCGGAGCCGTCATGGCTGTAGTCACGGCAATAACAGGCTAGGCGCTACTATTCTCAAGTTCCCTGGCCCACAACCATAAAATATCAGACAGGCGGTTGAGAAACTTACACGCACTGGGGCTCACCCCCTCCCCCAATTCCCATGCACTGAGTTCAGCTCGGCGGCAGATGGTGCGGGCCATATCCATCCATGCAGCACCCAAGTTACCGGCGGCACCAGGGCGCGCCCATCCATCAAACTTGACCGGCATTTCCACGGCAATGCTCTCCAGCCAATTAAGATCCTCTTCACTGATAGTGGGATATCCATCAGAAAGATATTTCTCACGCCGGTCACTTGGCACGGACAACAACCCCATCAATGAAACCAAGTGCCCCTGAATGGTATCAATTTTTTCCTTTATATCTATTGGCACACCAGAGACGCGAACCATACCAAGCGCGGCATTTAGCTCATCAACACAACCACAAGCAGCCACTTCCGAAGATGTCTTAGGCATTCTGCCACCATACATGACGTCCGTGTTACCATCGTCACCTCTGCGGGTAATTATACTCATGTAAGAGACATAGCACATCCACACCAATGTGCTTGCAAGAAATGATGAAAACCTTAAATTGCGGTCATGTCTCCGACACGCCGAAAATTCCTCAAAATATCAGGACTCGCACTAACCAGCAGCTATCTGCCCGCGTGTGCTGAACAAACTGGAGACCCTAAAAAACCTCGCTTCGATATCTCACTCGCCCAGTGGTCACTGCACCGCACCTTAAGGGCTGGCAAGCTTACCAACCTTGAGTTTCCCAAATACGCTAAAGACAAATTCGGCATCCTTGCTGTTGAATACGTAAACTCATTCATGAAAAAACAGGCCAAGAACATGTCCTACCTCAAGGACCTCAAGTCACGGACTGATGGCGAGGGCGTAAAGAATATTCTCATCATGTGTGATGGCGAAGGGCGACTTGGAGCCAAAACTAAAGAGGAACGCACCAAAACAGTAAACAATCACAAGAGATGGGTTGATGCTGCAAAGTTCCTTGGATGCCACTCAATCAGAGTAAACGCAGGTGGCCCAGGCAGCCGTGAAGAACTTGCCAAGCAAGTGGTGGATGGGCTGACACAACTATCGCTCTTTGCCAAGAGCCACAGTATCAATGTGATTGTAGAAAACCACGGTGGGCTGTCGTCCGATGGAGCATGGCTTGCAGGTGTGCTCAAAACCGTCGGCATGGAAAACTGCGGGTCATTGCCTGATTTTGGTAACTTCCACAAGTATGACCGTTATCAGGGGATGAAAGATCTCATTCCCTTTGCCAAGGGCGTGAGTGCTAAAAGCGGCAAATTCGACGCCAAAGGCAACGAAGTGGATACTGATTTTGTCAAAATGATGGGAATCGTCGCGGCCTCAGAATACGAGGGGTATGTCGGTGTGGAATACGCCGGAGGCAAACTCTCCGAAGACGATGGCATCATCGCCACCAAGAGACTGCTCGAAAAAGTTTTTAAACTCCTCTAAAAAATACTGCATGCCAGATACGGTGCTAAAACTTGCCCGACTCAACAGCGGACCAGAAATTTTTCATAGCCTCCAGGGTGAGGGTGTGACTACTGGATTACCATCGGTTTTTATTCGAGCCTCCCTTTGCAACCTTCATTGTCGATGGTGTGATACCGACTACACATGGAACTGGCAGGGCACACCATGGGAACACGATAACGATACAACCCCAGGATATCAAAAATTCAAAAAAGAGACGCATTTGGTTGAGCTAGATGTGGCAGAGGTAGCACGGATCGTATCATCCCTGCCCTGCTATAACGTCATCTTAACGGGCGGAGAACCACTACTACAAGATGAAGCCTGGTGCTCGCTCATGACGCAACTAAAAGCGCGAAACAATCAATACCGGTTTGAGGTCGAAACAAATGGAACGATTGTTCCTAGCAAGACATTTGACTCCTTGGTGGACCAGTATAATATTTCACCCAAGCTGGCCAATTCAGGTAATATTAGCGAAATTCGCTGCCGCAGTAAGGCACTCGCTTATTTTTCAGGCTCTGAAAAATCCTGGTTTAAATTTGTGATTGCAGATGAACACGACCTGCTGGAAGCAGAAGAATTACTGACCGATCACAATCTAGCACATAATAAAATTTTACTGATGCCCGAAGGCCGCGATGCCGAAACACTTCAAAAACGACGTCTTTGGCTCGCAGATGCATGCCGTGAAAAAAACTACAGATTCAGCGACCGCCTGCACATTCATCTCTGGGGGGCCAAACGAGGGGTATGATTTTTCAGTTTTTTAGTGCAACTTCCCCGTAAAAGTAATGTTCAATAGCTACCATGAAGTCCAATCCGCCAATTAGGCTGTCCTCAGACAGCTCTGAAGCACTCACGACAAACGATTCTGATTCCCCCACCGACCCCATGGGAAAAGATGATTTGCTGTGGGATCTGCTCGGTGAAGCATCTGAACAAAAGCCAAATGTATTTTTTGCCCGCAATGTCGTGCGCGAAACACGCAAGCTTGCGGAAACTCAGCCATCGTGGAGACAGTTGATCATCAATGTCTTATCTACTAAAAAAGTCATCATCCCGATCGTTGCCACCGCCTGCATCGCTCTAGCTATCATAACACAACACCAGACATTGCAGCCTAGCACCAGCCCATCTAATGTGGTGGTCGTGTCTACAACTACCGAGGATGATACTGCCCTCACTGATCTTGTCATCAATGAGTCCCTGACTATCGCCGCGGATGATCCTAGCCAGTTTACGCACGACGAAATCGTCGCAATGATAGGATTATAGCAGGTGCGCCAATCGATAATTAGCGCTCAAAATTTAATGTTCAGCGAAATCTGGGCATTATTGATCATTTAGCTAACTTATCTCTTTTCATGCCACCACAATCTGTCAAGTTGATGTGAACTTAGCCACTTCATCACCTTTTTATGTCTGATACTACGGTCCATGACCACGTCGATCAATATCTCCAAATAGGCATCGAGTATAATTGCTCTGATATCCATTTGCCCACCGCTTACCCCCCAGCATGGAGACGCTTCGGACAGCTGCAGCCTATCTGGGATGATGCTCCTTTACTCGAAGCCCAGCACACAGAAAAACTAGCTAGGGGATTTCTTGGTGAAAACGAGTGGAACCGACTGCAGGAAAAAGGTGATGTCGATTTTGCTTATCAGAACGATAGCGGGCGATTTCGTGCCTCCGTGGTTAAACAACGGCTCGGATACGATATCTGCTTTCGGATTATCGATACCAAAGTTCGTACGATGACTGAACTCGGCCTGCCTGTGGAATCACTACTGCCTCTTACCCGTTATCAGAACGGTCTACTTCTCGTAACAGGATCAGTAGGATCTGGAAAATCTACCACACTTGCTGCCATTGCAGATTTCATTAACGAGGATAGAGAAGATCACATCCTCACATTAGAGGATCCTATCGAATATGTTCTCAACTCGAAAAACTGCCACGTCAATCAACGCGAGGTTCACACGCACACAGAATCATTTCCTAAGGCACTTCGCGGCGCTTTGCGTGAAGACCCAGATATTATTTTAGTCGGTGAGATGCGTGATCTAGAAACTATTTCTCTTGCGCTAACGGCAGCCGAGACCGGCCACTTAGTACTTGCGACATTACACACCGGAAATGCACCTCGCACGCTCGACCGAATTCTAGATGTTTTCCCAGTCGATCAGCGCGATCAGATCCGTATCATGGTGTCAGAATCACTGCGTGGAATTATATCTCAACAACTCGTTCCACGTATGGACGGCTCCGGACGGGAACTTGCTCTTGAGCTGCTTGTTAATACACCAGCAGTGGCCAACTGCATCCGCGAAGGAAAAACTTACATGCTCCCAGGAATCATGCAAACCGGTAAAAATGTTGGTATGATCACAATGGACGACTCATTACGAGAACTCTACGTGAAGGGCAAAATTTCCCAAGAAGACGTGATGTTCCGTGCCGAGGACAAAGCACAAATGCGTGAGTATTTCGCCCTCTAATATATTTCTGATAACTCTATTCTACCCTTTTATCATGGCTGACATCGACTCTTTGTTCACCTATCTTGTTGAAGCTGGTGGTTCTGACCTTCACCTCAGTGAGGGAGAACACCCAAAAATCCGCATACACGGTGCGATTTCCGAAATCCCCGATCAAAAACTACTCACCCATGAGCTGATTGATAGCTTACTCAGTGAGATTTGTGACCCCAAGGCATACGAATTATATAAAAAAACGGGTGATCTTGATTTTGCCTATTCCATGGATAAGCAATCACGTTTTCGTTGCAACTACCTCCAGCAAAAAAATGGTCTCGCTGCAGTTTTCCGTCTGATTCCCACAGAAATCGCTTCATTAGAGGATTTAAACATCCCTCAAGTCATCAAACAATTCGGGCACATGCGCTCCGGCTTGGTGCTAGTCACCGGCCCAACAGGCTCGGGCAAATCAACGACACTCGCAGCGTTGATCGACTACATCAATTCCAATTTCAACCGCCATATTATTACAATTGAGGAGCCAATTGAATTTGTGCATACCAATAAGAAATCTATCATCACTCAGCGAGAGGTTCCGATACAGACACCATCTTTTGCGGACGGCCTGCGTGCCACCCTACGTGAAGATGCCGATATTGTGCTTGTCGGTGAAATGCGTGACTTGGAGACTATTTCACTCGCGCTAACAGCAGCAGAAACCGGTTTGTTAGTTTTTGGCACTCTGCACACAAACAACGCACGTAAAACAGTAGATCGAATTGTGGATGTATTCCCAGCTGATCAACAAAGCCAGGTGCGCACCATGCTTGCGGCATCGCTTCGTGGAGTAGTTGCCCAACTATTGATGAAACGCTGCGATAAACCTGGTAGAGCTGCAGTGAACGAGATCATGTTTGCTAACACCGCAGTCTCCGCCATCATACGTGAAGGCGCCACCCAGAAGCTCTACGATGTCATCATCGGAGGAAAGTCAGAAGGCATGCAATTTATGGATGAAGCGATTTGGGATAAACTCCAATCTGGTATGGTAACCCCTCAAGAAGCCTATATGAAAGCGATTGATAAGACACGCTTCAAAAAATTCCTACCTAAGGATCTTGTTCACCTGGGCGATGCCTCCGGTGAAAGCCCATTGGAGCACTAGTCTTCATGGTAAGGTTTTTATACTCCACTGCAGGTCAGCCTCAGAGCCGTTCATTCGATCGTTGATGCGCCTCATAAGAACTCGCTCAGCCTCTCTGCCGATGTCGCTACGCTCAGCATCCCGGCGCGCTTGATTCTTCAGATGGTTATATGCATTCGCGTGATCCTGCGGGTTAAGGCGATTGATAGCACCATTACCTGAATGATAGATTTCAAAATCTCCGATCGGCTCTACACTTAACACCTTTCCCTGTGGTAGCTTACCATTGATTTTGCCATTTAGCATTTCCCAGCTCCCCCCTTCAGCGAAATCAAAACCTGCCTTTAAGAGAAAATCTCCTCTCACAATGAGTATTTTTTCACTGCCTAACCATGATGTCTCATACTTAACGATCGCTTGAGTCTTGCGCTGAACCACTGCAAGCTCATCAATTTCTGACTTCTCTAAAACAGCGGTGGAACCTCTCACAGTGACCTCCGTTCCCATTATTGTGGATAACGCTTCGGCCAGCTTATCCACAGGTGCCACTGTAGCACGGCTCACCATGAAGTAAAAACAGGCCGTTCCTGCCACCATTAACAGTGTGATCCCTAGAGAAACCGCCATGATTGAACTGGCACATGATTTTTTCTGCTGAGCGTATTTGTCAGAAACAGATTCTATATCAGGCATAATCATGGATTACATGATCGTATCGTTACGTCTTACAAAAATAACAACATGGGATGATTCCACTTGAAACTTGCAACAGGCAGCGAAACACTCTGAGCATGGCATTAAACGAACCATGGTCAATCCGATCACGCGCACACGTGTGCAATACCACGGAACGCAAATTCGAAGATGGAGAGGCATTCTACACTGCACTGTTTCCAGATCCCGAATCCAGTGGATACGCCCGAAAAGATTTTTCTATTGAAGCATGGAACAAGCGAGAACAGGGCGCTGAACAACCATTCTCATTCTGGAAAACTAAATACCTCGCTCCTGTGAAGGAAGAGGAAGTGCAGGTGACCGAAGAAACTCCAGAAGATCTCTTAAGGCGATTAATTGAAGAGGACGAGGAACATACAGAAAATGTCCGCTACATCCTAGCCGTGATGCTAGAGCGCAAAAAACAACTCGTTGAAGCAGACAATCAGCCAACCGCTACAGGCATCATACGTATTTACGAACAACGTAAAACTGGTGACGTCTTTATAGTCAAAGACCCTAATATTCCATTGGATGAGGTTGAAAAAGTACAGAAGGATGTTGCTTTGCTCTTGGAAAATGGCGGCCGCATTCCAGAACCTGAAGATCCAGAAGCAGGTGAAAAGGAACAAGAATCAGAACATACTGAAGACAATGAGGAGTCTGAGGCACACACAGAATCTACAATTAAATAAGCTTAAGCTACATGCTCGATTGGTTCAAAAACGACGCTTTCCCACTCTACCTCGCACCAATGGCAGGTGTCACTGATGTGGTGTTCCGGACTATCTGCAAGGAGTTGGGCGCAGATGTCATGGTCACTGAGTTTGTGTCCGCCGAGGGCATCATTAGACAAGATGATCGGACTCGAAAATACACAGAGTTCACGGATGAACAGCGCCCCTGCGGCGTGCAATTGTTTGGTGCAGATGGCGACCGCATGGGCGAGGCAGCAAATAAAATCATCGACTGGAAACAGCCTGATTTCATCGACATCAACTTTGGCTGCCCCGTTAACAAGGTAGTTTCCAAGAATGGTGGCTCATCTTTACTCAGGGACTGCAACACCCTAGCCAGCGTGGCCTCTGGAATTGTCAAAGCGGTTGGTGATCGCGTTCCCGTAACTGCAAAAATTAGAATAGGATGGGATGAAAAAACAGTGAATGCAATTGAGGTTTGCCACATTCTTAAGGAGGAAGGTATGCAGGCGATTTCAATTCACGGCCGAACTCGCTCGCAAGGTTACCGTGGTGATGCCAACTGGGAGGTGATTGATGCCTGCTCGCGTGCGGTCGATATTCCAGTCATAGGTAATGGTGATATTATTAATGGTGAAGATGTGAGACGGCGACGTGAGACAACAGCAATCTCCGGAGTTATGATTGGCCGTGCCGCAATGCAAAACCCTTGGGTATTTCGCGAGGCAAAACATTACCTCGAGACAGGCGAGCAACCTAAACCAGTTGCCATTTCTGAACGTTGGAAAATGATTGTGCGTCACTGCCAAATGGCTGTGGATTCGGATCGCTACGGAAACGAACGTCAGTCAATTATGGCAATGCGCTCACGCTTGATGACTTACTGTAAAGGATTCCCGGGCGCTAAACCACTACGCCAAAAATTGTGCTCAGTCTCCTCTATTGTGGCAGTCGAAAACCTAGCAAAGGAGTACCTTCACTCTCTTGTCTCCTGAAATGATGCTGGTGCCACTAGCCCCGCCGAGAGGATCATCTTGCTCGCTTCCTCAAGAGTCATTTCACTATTTTCCACCTTGTCATCATCAACCACGATAATAAAACCAGTCATGGGGTTAGGACTCGTAGGGATAAAGACGGTAGTCACATCTTTTCCAGTTTGATTATCATGATAGTTGCCGGTAACAAAACCAATCATTCGACAACCAGGGCTCGGATATGCCACATATGCAACACTCTTGAATTTTCGGTCACCACCAAGATTTTTTACAGCATCAACAAACTGCTTCAGCGCGGAGTAGATGAAGCCAAGGTAAGGAATGCGCTGCATAACACCATTTAACCAATGCAACATTCTGTGCCCCGGTCGGTTTGCTACAATAAATCCAGCCAATAACAGAAGCAATACAGGGATGAGAAAACGGACAAAATTAGATCCTAAAAAATCAAACGTCCACGCGTCAAATCCCCAATCAACATCATGGTAATGCCAACGAACACCATTAAGAATAATCATTAACTTATCAATGATCACTTCACCTACCTTAAGCAGGATTTTGTAAATTAGGATAAGTAGCCAGATTGTACCCAAAATTGGCGCCACGGCAGCAAGCCCTGTAAGCAACAAACTCATGAACCTGCGAACACGTGGGTGCTTTTTCAATGTTGGTTTCCCAATAATCTCTTCTTCTGTTGTCATTTGATACGCTGAATATGTTGAGGCCTTAGCTTATCTTGATAGCCTGCTTGATCATACGCCCCGATTAATTACCTGATTCGGCATCAGACTACTCTTCATCATCCTCCACCGGTAGAGCACGTGGCGGCACAGGAGTAACTGGATCAAGGGGACGCAAAAGTGCAGGTGGCAGAGGTGACACAGGCCCAAACTCATCATCTTCTACCGGAATAGCACGCAATTTTCCAGCGTTGTCTTCTCCAGGCAGCAGATCCTCCCCTTCCTCATCAATAGGGATGGCACGTGGTACATTTCCCATGTCAAGAATACGACCTTCATCACCAAAATCTTCATCCTCTTCGATCACCATAGCTCTCGGCGGAGGAGTGATCACCTTTTTGATATCCTTTTTGAAATGCTCAAAAAAAGCACCGACCATCGGCGCTGCCTTACGACCACCACTGAGTCTTTCCCCCGGCTTACCCTCGTAAAGAGCCGCAAAAGCATAGCGAGGATTATCCAACGGAAAAAAACCAGCAAACCAAGCAAGACGTTGCTCCTTATCCTTGGGACCCCACTGGGCAGTTCCCGTTTTTCCACAAAGCACTGTGTAACTCAGCTTAGCTCGCATTCCGGTTCCATAAGACGCATGCACTACCTGCATCATACCCTCATGAACCACATTCACCGCCTCTGAATCTAAGTTAATAAAGTTTCTTCTCTGTGGATTATTAGAAACCAAAACACGGCCACTGACATCCTGCGTCTGGCGAACCAGGCGAAGCTTTGGCAAGGCCGAGCCATTGGCAATACCCGCCATGCCTTGCGCAACTTGAAGCGGCGAGGCAAGCATCACCCCCTGACCAATCGAGAGGTTGGCTGTGTCACCATCAATAAAATTTCTATTATGGTTTTTTTTCATCCACTCATTGGTCGGAATCAAACCTGCAGTTTCACCTATGAGCGGCAAACCAGTTTTTGCTCCAAATCCAAGACGGCGTGCCGTAGATAGAAATGCAGATGGACCTGTTTTAATTCCAACCTGATAAAACCACGGGTTACATGACCGCGCAATGGCTCGCTTCACGTCAATGTAGCCTTCTGCAGATTTCGACCAGTTGTGAAACCAATGATTACCAATTTGAATTTTTTCTGGGCAATCAATCAAACTCCACTCATCGACCTCGCCATTACTCAGAGCGGTAGCAGCAACCACTGGCTTAAAAGTGGATGCAGGCGGATAGCCACCTTGAAAAGCGCGCGCAAAAAGCGGCGTGCCCGGATCTTCACGAAGTTTTGCAAACTTGTCAGTACTGATGTATGGGATGAAATCATTCAAATCATAGCTTGGTCGTGATGCCATCGTCATGATTTCTCCAGTATGAATGTCAATAACCACAAAGGCACCTCGGTCACTATATTTCTCAAGCACTTTCTCAGCATGAACTTGCCAGTCGAGATCCAATGTGGTCACGACAGTGCCTCCCGGTCGTGGTCGCTTACCGTATTTTTTTAATACCAATGTGCCGTCTGATTCGTAGTCTTCCCGCAGCAGTCCATCTTCTCCAGTGAGATTTTTGTTGAAAATTTTCTCCAGTCCGGATCGCCCTTCAGTACGTTCAAATATTGGATCACCGTAATTGATTGGGCCTTTTTCTAAGTTACCCACACTTCCAACGTAACCGATGATATGTGCGGCGCTTTTCCCCTGAGGATAGTGCCTCAAATAAACAGGATGCAGAACAAGACCACTCATCAATTTTGATTCGATCTCACTTTTACGCACTTCATCAACGACATGCGTGACTGGCATTGCCAGCCAACGGCGATGGCGATAGTGCTGCCATAATTCCTCGTCACTGACCTTCCACTCAATCTTAAAAATCATGTTCGCCTGTACGATTCGCTTCCTAGCCCACCCGATAATAAAAGCCCTGTCTGCCTTTTCAAACTGACCGAACTTTAGCGCAGGATACCAAGCCACCTTGCTCTGTGCAAACGGTGCTCCATAACGATCAGTGATCTGCCCACGCGGAGCAGGGATAGATAACGCCATCGTGCGCGCATTACGCCTCACAGTGATTGATCCTGGCAGGCCCTTACCATTCATTGGCTCAGACACTACCCTGTCAGGAGATAAAGAATTACTCGGCGCAGTAGCTACAGCAATTTGCTGCTCAGATGGTTTTCCGTTATTTACGGGGGCGGGCGATTGTGACATTCCCCAGCCCGCCAACCCAAACATCATGGCAGAAAACTGTGCTATCCTCATTGCCCGAGACACACTTAGATCTCTTATCACAGCTGGTGGCGATAACGTCATGGTAAATATATTTTGCACAAATCAAGAGAATTAGCCATCACCAATTTTTAACATTCCATGCACAACACAGTAACGTATAAGGTGTTTCACACTCTATGAAAAATCTCCTCATCCTTTTATTACTCATGGGTAGCCTGACGTGCAGTGCCGAGACATCGGCAAAAAAACATATACGCTACCAAAACAATGCCGGGACATCTGTATTGCGCCAGATACTCGATGTGCATTACAATAAACAGACCACCAAGACAGCCAAACCGGTCATTCTTTGGATTCACGGTGGTGCTTGGAAATTTGGCAACAAAACTTACGGTATCGGCTCCAAGGCACGGGCGTTCACCAAAGCAGGCTACGTGCTGGTGGCTATGAATTACCGATTTCACCCAAAGGCCAACTGGAAGGATCAGGCTGGAGACGTCGCTGCCGCAGCGAAATGGATCCAACAAAACATCGCACCCTACGGTGGTGATCCAAAACGTATCATCCTGATGGGTCACTCAGCCGGCGCTCATCTCGCTGCTCTAACAGCTGCTGATCCATCGTATTTCAATAACACTCAAGTTCCCTACCATCACATCAAAGCTGCCGTGCTGCTCGATGGCGCCGGCTATGACCTAACCTCTGTGATGAAAACCTCGAAGGGTTTAGAGCTTAAGTTTTATCAGGACGTATTTGGTAACGACCCCAAGCTTCTCAAGGCAGCATCCCCTACCCATCAGTTTACAAAAAAGCGACCCAGCCCGGACTATCTTATCATCCCAATTTCCAACCGTAAAATTACACTGCAACAGTCTAAGGCGCTCGCGACCGCTATCAAGAGTTCCGGTAATCACGCAGAAGTTTTCGTTGCCAGAAACCGCACCCACATGTCACTCAATCAAAAGATCGGAGCCCCAGGCGACGGCCCAACCACAGCAATCCTTAAGTTTTTGAAGAAACAGCTGAAATAGCCGACCCATCAGGAAATTCGTCCTTGATTCCCACTCGATAGCGTCCACCCTTAGATACACGACAGGAGAGTCCCGCGACCGAGGGACTGAGAACAGCCGTCGCGCGGCACACATCCTCGGAACCTGCCACGGTTTACACCGGCGAAGGGAGTCGCATTTCAATCCACTGAAATCCGCAATCCCACCCGCAAATGGTGGGATTTTTTTCTGAAAACTGCACTCCAAAACCAACTAACTTCACGACCATGATCGAAGACATCATTCCCGAAAATTCGCACCAGCGCTCCGACTACACCGGCAACTTTATTGAGGACATTGATAACTCCGAAGAGCTTGCCGCCCTCGAAAAAGATCCCACCATTTTCCCAAACTCGACTCGCGTTTATGTGCAGGGTGAAATTCATCCGTCTGTCAGGGTTCCGATGCGTGAGATTCGCCTCTCTGACACCGAGCATCCAAATGGGAGAATCGAGGAAAACCCACCGATCCGTGTCTATGACTGCTCCGGCCCATGGGGCGATCCGGACTTCAACGGTGATGTGCGTGAGGGGCTTCCAGCCCTGCGCCGAGAATGGATCCTAAACCGTAACGACGTCGAGGAATACGAGGGACGGGAAATCACAGCCGCCGATAATGGCTACCTCTCTGAAAAACACGCGGAGAAATACAACGAGAACAAGGCGGCCAAAAACAAGCTCAAGGAATACCCCGGACTAAAGCGCAAGCCTCTCAAGTCCACAGGTCACCCCGTCACTCAAAAATGGTATGCCGATCAAGGCACCATCACCCCAGAGATGGAATATATCGCTATCCGCGAGAACAACGGTCGCATTGAAGAATTCAAAACAATCCACGACCGCTACCCGACGCTCGATGAGCTACCAGATGACGCCAGCGAACAAATCAAAGAGCTCTGCCGACAGAAAAACTCTACCCCTGAAGGCTACGAAATGCCACGTCCGTCAGACATCGACCCCTTTAAGCAGGTTTCACGCAACGTGATGAATCACCAACACCCGGGTCAAACATATGGAGCTGACATACCAAAGCTGATCACCGCCGAGTTCGTGAGAAGCGAGGTGGCACGCGGTAGAGCCATCATCCCTGCCAACATTAATCACCCAGAGAACGAGCCTATGATTATTGGCCGTAATTTCTTGGTTAAAATCAACGCCAACATCGGCAACTCTGCCGTTGCTTCCACCATCGATGAAGAGGTGGAAAAAATGCAGTGGTCCACCAAGTGGGGAGCCGACACCGTGATGGACTTGTCCACCGGGAAAAACATCCACGCCACCCGAGAGTGGATCATCCGCAACTCCCCAGTCCCCATCGGCACGGTCCCAATCTACCAAGCTCTGGAAAAAGTTAACGGCAAGATCGAAGACCTAACATGGGAACTCTTCCGTGACACGCTCATCGAACAAGCCGAGCAAGGTGTTGATTACTTCACCATCCACGCCGCTGTGCTGAAAAGTTTTGTACCTCACACTGCCCGCCGGATGACCGGCATCGTTTCCCGTGGTGGTTCTATCATGGCGAAGTGGGCACTGGCACACAATGCCGAAAACTTTCTCTACACCCACTGGGATGATATCTGCGACATCTGTGCCGCATACGACGTCTCATTCTCCATTGGTGATGGATTGCGCCCCGGCTCAATCGCCGATGCCAATGACTACGCTCAGCTAGCAGAACTCGAAGTGCAGGGAGAACTAACCACCCGCGCATGGGCGAAAGGCTGCCAAGTCATGAACGAAGGCCCCGGCCACGTTCCCTTGCAGCTCATCGAGGAAAACATGCAAAAACAAATCGACTGGTGCCACGAGGCACCCTTCTACACCCTCGGACCACTCACAACCGACATCGCACCTGGTTACGATCACATCACATCCGCGATCGGGGCTGCCAACATCGGCTGGTATGGCTGTGCAATGCTCTGTTATGTCACCCCGAAAGAGCACCTTGGACTCCCAAACAGAGACGACGTTCGCGAAGGTGTGATCACTTACAAGATCGCAGCCCACGCTGCCGACCTCGCCAAAGGCCATCCCGCCGCTCAAGAACGTGACAACGCTATCTCCAAGGCTCGTTTCGAGTTCCGCTGGCGTGACCAGTTTGCTCTCGGGCTCGACCCTGCCAGAGCCATCGATTTCCACGACGAAACCCTCCCAGCCGAGGGAGCTAAGACTGCCCACTTCTGCTCGATGTGTGGCCCAACATTTTGCTCAATGAAAATCACCGCAGATGTTAGAAAATATGCGGAAGAGAATGGATATACTGGAGATGACCTATCCGCCAAGGAGATGGCAGAGCTCAGCAACCACCAATAGTCAAATCAAGCCGAAAAATCGCACACAGAGCTCAGGGGAAAATCACTCCAGACACACAACGACATCATGATTTCATGATCACTGATCTTTTTCGTTCGCCATCTAATAAAACCAATCATAAATTAACACTATGTACGAAGCCACAGGAAAACTCAAAGTAAAATTCGACACACAAACCTTCCCTAGCGGATTCACAAAACGTGAATTCGTAATTACCACTGGAGATGAAAATTACCCACAGGACATCAAATTCGAGCTCATCAAGGACAAATGCTCATGGCTCGACAACTTCGAGCAAGGCCAAGATTTAACAGTGAATTTCGATATTCGGGGTAATGAATACAAAGACAAATACTACGTGAATCTCAACTGCTGGAAAATTCTCGGCGCAGGTAATGCAAATAGCGGAGGAACAAACCCAAAATCACAAGCCCCCACTCAGGCCACCAACTCTGGCCAAGCTGAACCATCACCAGATGATCTTGTGAGTGACGATATTCCTTTTTAATATACCCAAAAACTAGGCTCTCCCCTGGCTCATCAATCACACGATCACTGGTAGCCACTCACTCGCTAGACAAGTTGCCTGAGATGGAGCCACACGCTCTCAGCAGCACCCAGCGAAAAGCTTATTCCTTCGGTTACTTACAGGACTACGTTGCATGCTGGACATGACACGTATGATTGTTAAAGTGCGCGCCCATGCACTCAGATTTTCTCGTTATTGGCAGCGGCATCGCTGGGCTGTCGTTTGCAATCCGCGCTGCGGAACATGGAAGCGTGACTGTCCTGACAAAAGGAAAACCAATGGACTCCAACACCGCGTGGGCACAGGGCGGCATCGCAAGTGTTTTACCCAAAGATCTGCGCGAGAGTGGCGACAACGTTGAAAACCATGTGGCGGATACTTTGGATGCAGGTGCAGGTCTTTGTGACGTAGATGCCGTGCGCACCATCTTGTCAGAAGGCGCGCAGACTATCGAGGAACTCATCGAGTGCGGTGTGAATTTCGACGCAGAGGGTGATACATTCTCACTCGGTAAAGAAGGCGGACATAGCCATCGTCGTATTTTACACGCCAAAGACACCACAGGTCGAGAAATCGCGGAATCCTTAATCAAAACCGCGCGCAAAAACAAAAACATCAAACTACTCGACGAACATTTTGCAATCGACTTAATCACTTCCGGTAAGCTTGGCATGGTATCAGAAGACCGTGTTCTCGGCGCTTACGTATTGGATGAAAATTCAGGTCAAGTTCACACATTTCGCTCAGATCGCGTAATTCTTGCCACAGGAGGTTGTGGCAAAGTCTATCTCTATACCACGAACCCAGACAGCTCAACTGGCGATGGTGTTGCGATGGCATGGCGCGCAGGCGCAACAATTTCTAACATGGAATTCGTACAATTTCATCCAACTTGTTTTTTTAATCCCGCAGCCACCGGTGCTGAAGCCAGGTCCTTCTTGGTCTCAGAAGCTGTCCGTGGCGAAGGCGGCATCCTAAGAGATGAAAGTGGTTATGCATTCATGGAGAAATACGACGAGCGCAAATCTCTGGCACCACGGGACATCGTTGCCCGTGCTATCGACCATGAACTAAAAAAAACAGGCGCAGCATGTGTTTACCTTGATGTCACCCATAAGCCCACAGGCTTCATGAAAGATCGTTTCCCAAACATCCACAAAACATTGTTAGAGTTTGGACATAACTGCGAAAAAGACCCTATTCCCGTGGTGCCTGCTGCGCACTATCAATGTGGTGGAGTAATGACTGACATTGACGGCCGCACGGAAATCCGAGGCCTGTTCGCCATTGGTGAAGTTGCGTGCACTGGCCTTCATGGAGCCAACCGGCTGGCGTCCAACTCTCTTCTGGAGGGTCACGTTCTGGCGCGGCGGGCACTAGAAAAATCTCTCAACCTACATCCAGTTTTAAAACCCTCTCCTCAAGCACCTGAAATACCTGAATGGGAATACGGAGACACTGCTCCACCAGATGAAATGGTAGTCATCTACCATAATTGGGATGAAATTCGCCGACTGATGTGGGACTACGTATCTATTGTGCGCACTAGTAATCGCCTAGATCGTGCCGCCAACCGCCTCAGTAATTTACGACGTGAGGTGCGAAGTTTCTATTGGGGGCATCAAGTTACCCCTGATATCCTTGAGCTCAGAAATTTGGTGGCTACCGCTTCACTCATTGTCGATTGTGCCCTTCGCCGCCATGAATCGCGCGGTATTCACTACACTCTCGATTTCCCTGAAAAAAGCGATCAACTCTGCGTTCCCACAACACTACGCAGATTTTGATAACTACAGTTCTCCCACCAGATAAGAATGATCAAATCTAGCACCATTCTCTCGTTATACATCTCCATGTGCTGTTGGCTCATGGGATCCATTAGCTATGCACAATCGACCGGTCGCGATGTCACCCCACAGCGAATTACACCTCGTATCAGCACCCCCACCGCTCCAGCCAACCCCTTCAAAGCAATACAATACCAGTGGAAAAAAAATATCACGGCAACCGTATTCTGGATCGGTGAAAAACCAACCGCCAATAACCCTACACCCAACCATGCCAGCTCATGGGACACAGCCTGGCAACATAATTACGGTGGCTATGACAATCCAGATCCGTCAATGCGAGTCAACTATCGTCCAAAAACATTCAAACCCCAACTAAATCCATTTTACGTTGCCCTGCCCTACAATGATCTAATCAATCATCGCAAACATAAACCAGAGGCCGCACGCGTAATCCCATGGTGGAATCGCAGACTAGATAAACGTCACGGAAAAACATCTTGTAAAGGCCGTTGGGTTCAAATTGTCTGTGGCAAACGAGTCTGCTACGCTCAGTGGGAGGATTGCGGACCTTTCACCACTAACGACTGGCAATATGTTTTTGGTAATAAACGCCCAAAAAATACCAAGAACAAAGGTGCTGGAATCGATCTCTCACCATCTGTAAGGGACTATCTCGGCATGAAAAATATGGGGACTGTCCATTGGCGTTTCATCGATTTTTCACGCATTCCACGCGGACCATGGTCTTACTACGGAAGTAACAATCCGTTCGTAAACCCTAGGCTCGATCCCGAACGAAAAGCACGCGAAGATTATATGATCTACCTAAGAAAGCTACGCGATGAGGCATATAGAACGAAAAATAACCGCCAATAACGACTTTAGTGCCAATATTCTCTTATTTTTAAGAAAAGATCGCTTGCCTTTTCTGCCCCCGCACCTTACCTCATCCGCGCACCACGTTTCTACGTTTGGCACCTGTGCGCGGGTGGCGGAATTGGTAGACGCGCTAGACTAAGGATCTAGTCCGAGTTAATCGGGTGCGGGTTCGATTCCCGCCTCGCGCACCATAAATTGCTCCTCTTCTCCAAGCGAGAATGGGAGCTTTTTTGTGTTCATCATTACACACATTTATATTAAATAGCACCTGCAACATTACCAATCGCTCTCATCGTAATAACTAGACCTCATACATCATGTTCCCTGAAGCCATTCTCAACCGTCTAGCCAACTGCAAAGTTGTCGCTGGATTCTCCGTCGATCATATCGACGATGCCGTCCCGCTTGCCAATGCTCTGCTAGCAGGCGGTATTGATGTCATCGAACTCACCCTGCGCACCGAGGCAGGCATAGATGCTACCCGTGCAATTAGCACGGAGGTGCCAGAAATACTGGTGGGAGTGGGCACAATCCTCGCGCCAGAGCAAGCCGTTCAAGTCAAGGAGGCTGGCGCTCATTTTGGAGTGTCTCCCGGTCTGAATCCTCGCGTAATTAAAGCCGCCAAGGCAGTGGAGTTGCCCTTTGCCCCAGGTATTGCAACACCCTCAGATATTGAAGCAGCCATTGAACTCAACTGCCGCTTTGTGAAGTATTTTCCGGCCGCTGCGCTTGGTGGCGTCGCCTATCTTCGCAGCATGTCAGCACCATACGCCCACCTCGGCATCCAGTATTTTCCTTTGGGTGGTCTTAACGCCGCCAATATGAACGAATATTTGGCTGAACCAAATATCCCTGCCATAGGTGGATCATGGATCGTTCAAAAAGATCTCGTTAAAAACAAAGATTGGGCAGCAATCACCACCCGTGCCCAAGAGGTTGTCCTCCATGCTAATGGTTCCTAAAGCATCCTCGTAGAGCATTTTTTTACAAACTCGATAGTCTCAGATGCTGCAAAAATAAACTGACAATAGATTTGACAGTTTTTAGATTTAATGGTAAATCGTTTTATCAGACAGCGGGTTGTCTCTCATTTTAGAGAGCAACGCATAACCAAAGGAAAACATAAACAATACAAACAATATGAAATACATACGTCCAAATATGGCATTAACATGTGCCACAATCCCACTACTTCTGGCCATGCCGGCATCAGCCGCGATCACAACGAGTTTCAATGTAGACCTTAGCCCCGACGCTCAGAATTTTGCTGTCAACTCCACTGATGCATTTCAACTCGATTACTCGATCGGCGGCACGGGTATCGTGTCATTGAACGCAGTAGCGTCGACAGGCGGTCCCGCGAGATGGGATCAAATTGACAACGCGAGCGCCGGAACTACAGCATCGGTGGCTTTGTTTAATACTTCTTTCACTCTAACATACTCAGGAACAGCGAATGCTCTACTTGCTTACAACCCCAACTACGGCAACGCCGGAACTGGCGCTGTTTTGTCAACTCAAGGGCAGTCTAATTCGAACGTCTTGGAAAATGGTGAGTCCATCACATTCACTGTCAGTGGTACTGCGACTGCAGTCCCGGGTTTCTCCTTGGACTTGAATAGCTTCTCCTATGACCTCCGTCTTGCTAATGGTGGATCTTCTTTCGGCGTTCAAGACACGAGTAACAATGTGGTCGAACAGCTCATCCCGAACACATCGCTTTTCGGCACTATTGATGGCACCGGAATCTCCCTGGGAGCTGGTGAAGCCATGACCTTCCGCACGATTGCCGGCAACGCAGGTGGAGCAGGATTGACAGGATTTGAATTTGATGTATCGGCTGTCCCCGAGCCTTCATCCACAGCCCTCCTTGGTATGACTGGAATGCTTGCACTTCTTCGCCGCCGTCGCGGTTAATTTACCGTACCGACAAGGGGCTTTAAACCAAGCCATCCTTTTACGGCTCCCGTCCGGCAACAGACGGGAGCTTTTTTTGCCAAAAATCTTTTACCATTAAGATGAAATTGCTCAATCCGAAGCTCCTCCGAACCGCTACCCATATGTTTAGCGGGGCTTGCTGGCTCACCATAGCCGCACCCGCATTCTCAGCGGTAGAAGTAGACTTCGCGCATTCCTATACAAGTGGCGGTAGCGCTACCCAGAATACCGGTGACATTACACTTGCCTTTACGGTCGATGGTTCGGGTAATGTCACCCTTGATGCATCTTCTGCCGACACCGATCCAGCCGCCTACGTCAATGAGTTTGATGGCTCAGTTGGCACGGTAAGCGACACTGCCATGTGGGGTCAGAGTTTCACCATTGTGCTTTCTTCCACCGGTGCAGGCAATTTACGGATCGACAACACCGGCAGTGGGCTCGCCGTTCAAGGCGGCAATTCCCAACTCATTGATGCCACTCCAGCCGCAGTTAACGAAGTGATCACTGCGACGGTTACAGCTTCGGGAACTCAGTTTAATCTCTCGGGTGTCGATTATGCCAAGCTGTCAGGCGGCATCGGTATGAACGTCTCAGGCACCACCTACACTCTCACCGGCAGCAGCGGTTCAGCCGATGTTTCGGCTCAAGGTGTGACTGGTAACTTCACCATCGCTTCGACCAGCAGTGCGGCTGGTCAAGGATTCGTAATCAGTGGATTTAGTTTTGATCTAACTGGTTCACTATCCGCCTCTAATGTAGTGGTAAGTTTTGCTAACAGCGGAACCGGCTTTGGAGATCCTACGGATGCCCGCACTATTCCGTGGGTGCCTTCGGGTGGCGCCGCTTACGCCATTACCCTAGACTTCTCGATTGATGGAGCCGGCGTGGTATCTCTTGATGCTTCCACCACCGCCACGGAGCCTTTATTCCAGAATATGGTAGCCG
Organism: Verrucomicrobiales bacterium; assembly: GCA_003527555.1. Lineage (GTDB taxonomy): Bacteria > Verrucomicrobiota > Verrucomicrobiia > Verrucomicrobiales > Akkermansiaceae > Oceaniferula. The sequence goes on from DPWT01000025.1 coordinate 22,756, forward strand.
AATGGGATAATGCCTCAGTCGGCTCAGTGGCTGATCCTGCTTTGTTAAATCAATCCTTTACTTTAACAGGAACAAGAGCTGGTGGGGTAGGTGGTCTAACCATCACCGAAAACAATGGCGGAGGCATCGGCGTGCAGGGTGAAAACTCGAACCGGGTTGATGGCTTAAACTACGGCGCAGGCGGCACGACTTCCACTCCCGAAACACTGACATGGACGTTGAGTGCCCCTGTGGGAATCATCCTAAATTTGGTCGATTGGTCACATGCGGACGGTGCCAACGGCGACATTCAGGTTTCAGATGGAACCACAGATAGCAACTTCCTTAACCTATCAGGAACGTCTGGAAGCAATACCTTGACCAGCCTGACCCTCTCCAATGGCGACTCGTTGAACTTTCGGGAAATTCCTGGTGTTGGCCTGACTACTGGCGCAGCGATTGGTGGCTTCACCTTTGCGATCGCTGCTCCTCCTGTTTTCGATAACGACTCAGGCGATAACCTCTGGACCACGGCATCGAACTGGAAATCCAACGTTCTCCCGACCGCCCCAAACGATGCTATCATCGATGGCTTCGATGTGATTCTGAACAGTCCAGTGGCAAGCGGACCAGCGGCGCTGAAGATTTCAGACGGTTCCTTAACTATTCGTGACACGGGCACTATTTCGATAGCATCCATGAACATTGGAAATAATCTGGAAACGCCCATCGAACTAATTCTCGAAGGCTCAACGGCCTCCCTAAGTCACACCGGCAGCGGAGTGTTCACAGTCGGAAGCGCTTCCTCCGTCATTACTATCCCCGACAACGGTGGCAGTAGTCCCCTCGAACTAGACAACGGCGAACTAGTGCTAGAAATCGGCTACCAGTGGATTCTTGACGGTAGTGACTACACAGGAACCTACACTATCGGGGACCAATTTGTGCTCGCCAATTTTGGCACCCTGATTGGACCTAGTTTCGGCAGCGGTAACGAAGACGGTTTTTCCGATACCGCCGGCTTCAGAACACGCAATTTCGACCTGCCAGCGAACCGCAAACTGCAATTGGTAAAAACGGCAAGTTCCATCTACTACGAAGTGGTCGCACAGACCGCTGCCACCGGGCCTAACATCATCATCATCAATGTCGATGATATGGCAGGCGGTCAGCATTTCAATTTCGAGGGACGCGACTGCATCACGCCGACTCTTGACACGCTGGTATCCAGCGGGCTTCGCTTCACCTCGGCCTCCGCCGCCTCGACGGTATGCGGACCATCGCGCTACGCGCTCCTGACCAGCCGCTGGGCATCGCGCAATACCAGCGCGCAATTTATCGCCCACTATCCGCTCGGAACGCTGGGTCGTTTTGCCGTGGCCGACACCGAGCTTGAGTCCGACAATCAGAACCTCGGTGCTTGGCTGCAGCAGGCGGGTTACCGCACCGGCATGGTCGGCAAGGGACACTTCACAGACGACGATCTGAACCAGACCACCAACTGGTCGGTTAAGGGACTGCTGACTTATCCCTCGAACGCCGATCCTAAGACTGACGCCACCACTAACGCGAAGATGCAACACAACCACCGCGTCCTTTGCCAGCGTATGCGCGCCTTTGGTTTTGATTACGTCTCCAGCTACTACAAAGCGAACCTCGCAGAACTCCGCAACGATGCGCTCAACGTGCACAACCAGGAATGGATCACCAAGGGTGCTCTCGACTTCATCGAGGAAAACCACGACGAGCGGTTTTTCCTCTACATGGCACCAACTATCAACCATGGGCCGGTGCGCAACGACCTCAGCAAGACACTCGGTGCAGACAATAGCTACACCAGTGCCGGCTACCTCCCGAACGAGGACTACTCGTTCATGCCCACACGTCAGGCCATCATTAACGAGGTGAACAATGGGGGCAAAGAACTGATTTCAGCCCGTGAAACTTGGCTAGATTACTCGGTCCAAGCTATCGTCAATAAACTGACTACACACGGCATCCGGAATGACACGCTGATCATTTTCACCTCCGACCACGGCGAGAAGGATCTAAATTCGACTCGTTCTGGACAGGGGCCAGTGGTCTGGGGGAAATCCTCGCTCTACGACCTCGGCATGAGGGTGCCGTTAGTGATGAACTGGCCGAATGGCATCACCTCACCGGGGCGCAGTTATGATGAAATTGTTAGTCACGTCGATATCGCTCCTACCCTGCTCGCGCTGACCGGTGCATCGAGCTTGCCGACCCGTCTGGTCGACGGCGTAAGCCTGGTATCGATAATCAACGGCGGCAGCACTGCAGTTCGCCAAGACCTTTTTGCCGAGGTCGGCTACGCCCGCGCCGTCCGCACCAAGGACCGCAAGTACATTGCCGTGCGCTATACTCCTAGTGTCTACACCCAGATTAGCAGGTGATTGTAATGGTTCAGACCGATAGTGGCTGCGTAGTCTCCAGCTACATGATGTTGGAGCATTCGCCGAACGTGGAAATCGGTAACAAGGTCACCATTCATGACAATTAGTGGGTGTGCTGGTTGT
>DPWT01000009.1 GCA_003527555.1 Verrucomicrobiales bacterium
CATCATTGGGAGTGAGATTAATTTTCCATTCTTTCCCAGCTTCTTTTCCCTGAGCGATGACACACACAGACATGCTAAATAAAAGGAGAATTGAATTTATCATAATGTTCAACATAGAGGGCTATCTAAAATTGAGCAATCATCAATCTTAATACTATTTTATGCTCTACGAGATAGGAGCTGGCAGTCTGTTGGCTAGGATAAAGTCTTGATTCTTACATCTTTCCTTTTAAATCTGCTGCCTGATGCCGAAGGTATTTATTAAGACATACGGATGACAGATGAACGAACGCGACTCTGAGCAGGTTGCTCAGATGTTTGTGGAGGGTGGGTATACGGTTACTCCGGAGGAAAAGGATGCAGATGCCATCCTTGTAAACACCTGTAGTGTGCGTGATCAGGCGGAGCAGAAGGCGCTCGGCAAAATGGGCATTATGGGGAGACACCGGAGGCGGAAACCGCATGTCGTCTTCGGTTACATGGGCTGCATGGCGCAGAGCCGGGGACAAGAGCTACTAAAGAATATTGCACACCTTGATGTCGTGGTGGGAACGCAGAAATACCATAAGGTTTTTGAATATGTAGATAACATTTTAAATAAGCGCATGGAAATGCGGATGGATGACCCCTCTTTGTCTCTATCGGGGGAGAGTGTCTGTGATACTGCTGAGGAGAAAGACTCACAGAACACAATCCGCGACCATATTACCCAAGAGAACCAAACAACTGCTTTTGTCTCTATTATGCAGGGTTGCAACATGCGCTGTTCGTTCTGTATTGTTCCTGATACGCGAGGAAAAGAGCGCGGCCGTCCGATACCAGATATCGTTGAAGAATGCAAAAAACTCGTCACCAAGGGGGTAAAGGAAGTCACCTTATTAGGGCAGATAGTTAACCTGTATGGACGTACCGAGTTTGAAAAAGTCGACGGTAAAAGTCCGTTCGTGCAGCTGCTTGAAGCGGTTCATGAGATCGATGGCTTGGAGCGTATCCGCTTCACTTCGCCGCACCCGATTGGTTACCGCGCGGATCTCGTGGATGCCTTCACTTATTTACCAAAACTTTGCAGCCATATTCATTTTCCTATGCAGTCAGGATCTGACGCCATTCTAAAAAAGATGCGTCGTCCATACAAGCACGCCAAGTTTGTTGAGATTTGCCGTAACATGAAAGAGGCTCGCCCAGATCTAGCGATCACTACAGACATTATTGTTGGGTTTCCAGGTGAGACTGAGGAGGATTTTCAGGCGACTATTAATACAGTCAAAGAGTTAGAATTCGATAATGCGTTTGTGTTCCGTTACTCAAAACGCCGAAACACGCCCGCTGCCGAAATGGAAGGCCAACTTCCTGAACGCGTTAAAGAAGAGCGTAACCAAGCGCTACTCGCAGTGGTGAATGAACTTGCGGTAAGAAAAAATAAAGAACTTGTTGGAACGCGGCAACAAGTGCTCTGTACTGGGTATTCCAAGACAAATAATTCTCGGTTAATGGGGCGCACGCCGCAAAACAAGATTGTCATTTTTGAAGGTGATCATGACCGAATGAATGGTGAGATATTTGACGTGCTAATTGAAGAAACCACGGGCTTTTCGCTCTACGGAACGGCGGTGCTCAAATAAGCCTTTTCACTGCCGGATTTCACCCTAGAGTTTCACCACAACATCCTTCTATCTATGCATCCTTACGAAAAAATAACGTTAAATACCGCTGGTTATATTTTGGCGGCATGGTTGATTGGCTTGCATCTTTGGATGTTTCTTAAGCCTGCTGGAAGTAGGGATTTCTTTCAAAAACTACCACGTAACCGCTATCTTGGGCCTTGGTTTATGGGGCTTGGAATGGCATGGTTTTGGCTACTCGTGGCGCCCGATGGCTTGGGGGTTTTAAGTAAGCTCCAAATGGATCTTGGTGACTTCAACCGTGCTAAAAACATTCTACGTATCGTAGTGCCTATAGCCGCAGCGGGCATGATTTTGCATGTGAAGGAATTTTTAGCGGTGCGTGGTCTAGGTCTACTTGCCCTAATGGGTGCAGCACCATTTCTCTATGCCGCTTATCTGGAGCCACCGGCGAGCAGGTTGTTGATACCCATTTATGCGTATATTCTGATTTTGAATGGCCTTTTTTGGGTTGGAATGCCGTATACCATGCGTGATGCAATCACATGGGCAACCAAAACGGAGGGGCGATACAAGCTGTTGACGCTAGGTGGCCTCGGCTACGGAGTTGCAGTGCTAGTTTGCACGATTCTTTGGTGGTAAATAGAGGCTGTAAATTTAATCCTCGGTAACGTTCGAACCCCACCAGTTTTTATTGGGTATGAAATCAGGTTTGAGAAATTTTGCGTGTTGTTTTTCGAGTTTTGCCTTCCAAATAGTACGAGTGTTTTCATCTTGCTGAGCACGTTTTACTGGGTCGAATCTTGGATTAGCTATAGGCATACGTGCGTTTGTTTCCTTGAGCCAGGTGTTGAGTTTCTTCCGTAGGGTTTTGGCTTTTTCAGGTTGGCGCGATGCCAGATCGGTTTGTTCGCCAATGTCTTCGGCGAGATTGTAGAGTTCATCTCGGCCAGATTCATGGTAGTGGATGAGTTTCCAATCGCCACTGCGAATGATGGATGAAGGTTCACCGCCTTGGTTTCCGTAGTGGGGGTAATGCCAATAGAGCACTCGGTCAGGATTGGTTTGACCTTTGAGCATCGGCACCAGGCTGATGCCGTCCACATGTTGTTCTGGCTGAAGAGGCATGCCGGCAAGTTCCAGCATGGTAGGGAAAAAATCAGTGCCAATGACGGGAGTAGCATTTGTGCTGCCGGGCTTTGTCGTGCCTGGTGCAAGGATATAGTAGGGTTGAAGAATACCGCCCTCCCACTGTCGACCCTTGCCGCCGCGCAGAGGCAGGCACGATGTAGCGAATTGATCGCCTGAGGATACGCCGCCGTTATCGGAGGTGAAGATGATGACTGTATTGTCTGCCACGCCTGAGGCCTTGAGTTGCTTGAGGACGATACCCACTGCTTTGTCCATGCTTTCCATCATACCGGCGTAGATCGGGCAGTCTTGTATTTGCCTAACAGACTGAGTGCGATCAACAATAAACCTATCTCCTTGGTGAGGATTTTGCTGTGCTTTGTTGCGATATTTTTGCCACAATTTTGGTGTTGTTTGGATCGGCCCGTGAACGGAGTAAAAGGAAAGGTAGGCAAGGAATGGTTTGTTTTTGTTGCTGGAAATGAATTGGGCGGTTTCGTTGGCGAGCCGGATCGGAAGCGACTCGCCGTCGGGCCCGTCCTTGAGGCTTGGGTTTTTATAAGGCGAGAAATACCCTCCTGGGGGGGACCCGCGGTGGAAGCCACCTTTGTTGATCTGGAATCCATGTTGTTCGGGTGGGGTATTTCCTATATGCCACTTGCCAGCGAAAAACGTCGTGTATCCACCGTCGCGCAGTGCTTCTGCTAGGGTGGTGTCGTCCTTCGGAAGTTCATGCACATACTCTGGGGGCAACAACTGATCGTTGCGCTTCCATTTTACGCCTGATGCTGCGCCTATCCAATCGGTAATGCCATGGCGCGTAGGGTACTTACCTGTCATGATACTAGCGCGCGATGGTGAGCAGACCTGACACGTCGAGTAACCGTTGGTAAATCGCATGCCCTGCTTGGCGATGGTATCGATGTTAGGTGTCTCGTGGTAGGTGGAACCCTCGGCAGACATGTCCTTGATGCCGAGGTCATCAGCGAGAATGAAAACGAAGTTCGGTTTTTTTTGTGCGACAGATATACTGGCAAAAAAACCTAGCAGTATTGTGGGAAGGATACTTTTGATCATGATGAATATGTGTGTCTTGGCTTTGGTGGTCGGAAATACTATGGTAGTACAATGATATGTTTTAATTTTTATAATCGACATGACAAATCGCTACGAGTCACCTAAAACCAGTCAGAAGCCAGCTTCATTAAAGCAAGATTCTTTTATGAGAATACAGAAATACCAGTATTGGGGATTTTACGGCGGACTGATAATTACAGTTGGTAGTGTCATTCTCGGCAGCTCAACAAGCCAGCTTATCTGGGATAGTGTATTAGATGCAACCGGCACTATCGGAGTATTAATGCTTTTCGTGTCGATTGGTTCGATTCTGCCTCTATCGATTTGGGGGTTTGTAAAGGGTTACCGTGAAAGCAGGCGGAAGTAATTATTTTGAGAGCATTGCGCGCACGCCCTTTTCTGCTCTGATTTTCATTGTAAGCATTTTTTGCATCTCCTGAGTACGTTTCGGATGTTGCTTGATTAGATTATTTTTTTCGCTTGGATCGGTTTTAAGATTGTAGAGTTGAGCGGCTATTTTCTTTTTCTTTTGTTTGTAGATGGAGATATATTTCCAGTCGCCGTCGCGAATAGCGATGCCACGGGCTTCTTGGATAAGAATGCGGGTGCCGAGCTTATCTTTTCCTAACAGGGCGTTGAGGTTGTTACGGGAATCGATGGCTTGGTTGGGTTTGAGTGTGACACCCAACATTTCTGCAAATGACGCTATAAAATCAATTTGACTAACCATGGCTGATGTGGTGCCAGGCTTAATTTTCCCTGGCCAACGAATGATCAGCGGAACGCGAGTGCCACCTTCATAAATCTGGTACTTGCCGCCACGCCATTGGCCTGATCCGTCATGGCCGCGATCGAGTTCTTTGGTGGATGTTTTCACTGTGGTATCGTCATCGTAGCCGTCATCATAGACTGGACCGTTGTCACTTGAAAAAATGACAATGGTGTTATCACTTAAACCGTTTTCCTCGAGTGCCTTGATGATTTCTCCGGCGCACCAATCGAGTTGCACCATTGCGTCACCCCGATATGAAAGTTCTGATTTTCCTTTGAAACGAGGATGTGGTGCACGAGGGACATGGATATCTGCGGCTGACCAGAAAAGAAAGAATGGTGTGTTTTTTTTAGTTTTAAATTGGGCGAGATATTTTTTTGCTTGTTTGGCGAACTCATCAGCCATGGTTTCATCGTTCCAGAGTGCTGATTTGCCGCCCCACATGGTGCCGATGCGTCCAATGCCATTGATGATCGAGTGGTTGTGACCATGGGTGCTTTGGTAATATGTCATGGCTGAGCGATCTTCTCTGCCGTCTGGATATACTGTACCCTTGAACCCCTGAGGTTTTTTTCCGACATGAAGAGGATCCTTGGGGTCAAGGTTGACGACACGATGGTTTTCCAGATAAACACAAGGAACTCGATCATTAGTGGAGGGTAGGAGAAACGAGTAGTCGAATCCGATCTCTAGTGGCCCGGGTTTTACTTCTCCATTCCAATCAACAGGTTTTTTCCCGTCACCAA
>DPWT01000062.1 GCA_003527555.1 Verrucomicrobiales bacterium
GTTTTCTCATTCACAATTGTGATGGCTGTTGAGGCGAAGCTGCCAAACATTGTTTTTATTCTCGCTGATGATCTGGGATACGGTGAATTAGGATGTTACGGGCAGGAAAAGATTAATACCCCTGTTATTGATCAGCTTGCTGCTGAGGGAATGAAATTCACTCAGCATTACACGGGTGCACCGGTCTGCGCTCCTGCTCGATGTGTGCTGATGACCGGCAAGCATTTAGCGCATGCGGAAATCCGTGGCAACCGCGATTCTGGTAATGGGAAAATTTTTCCCGGTCAGTGGCCGATCACAGCCGATGCCTTAACCATCGCTGAGGTACTAAAAAAAGCGGGCTACACGACTGGTGCGTTTGGTAAGTGGGGGCTTGGACCTTCTGACTCGTCTGGAGATCCTAACAAGCAAGGGTTTGACAATTACTATGGTTTTAACTGCCAACGAAATGCCCATAGTTTTTACCCTCCGTTTCTTGATTGTGATGGAAAAGAGCTTTCTGTTAACAAGAACCCTGTCCTTGGACATATCAAAAAACCCAAGGGTGAGGTCAACGCAGATGATTACCGCGATGAAAACTACGCTCCCGATTTGATTCTGGCTGAGTGTCTCAAATTTATTGATTCTAATAAAGACAACCCCTTTTTCCTATATTTGCCGTTTGTGGAACCTCATGTCTCAATGCATCCTCCCCAAGTGTGGGTCGATAAATATCCCAAGGAATGGGACAAAGAGCCCTATCGTGGAAACCGTGGGTATATACCCCACCCGCGTCCTCGCGCTGGTTATGCAGCAATGATTTCAGATCTCGATGAACATATAGGCAAAGTGCTTGACCGGCTAAAGAAGCATGGGATTGCAGATAATACTCTTGTTATTTTCACGTCTGACAATGGCCCGACTCATGATGTAGGTGGTGTAGACACCCAATTCTTCAACTCGACTGGTGGACTTCGCGGACGTAAGGGAAGTTGTTATGAAGGTGGTATTCGCGTGCCGACGATCGTTCGCTGGCATGGCATGATAAAGCCGGGAAGTTCAACTAATGCGGCAAGCTATTTTCCAGACTGGTTTCCTACTCTTGCTGCGGTTGGTCGGGCTGCTTTGGATGATGCACCGAATGGGAATCTTGATGGCGTATCGCTATTACCTGTGCTTATGGGCGGGAAAATACCGAAGCGGCATGAGCCAATGATCTGGGAGTTTAGTGGCTATGGAGGAATTGTTGCCATTCGTGATGGTAAATGGAAGGCGCTGCGACGTGGATTAAAAAGAGAAAAAGGGCCATCTCCATGGGAATTATATGATCTTGATACTGATCGAAACGAGCAAAACGACCTCGCTAAGAAAAACCCTAAAATCGTCAAGCAGCTAGAAAAAAGATGGTTACAAACACGCGTTGACGAACCTCATTTTCCGCTGCCATTGATAGAAAATCATCGTGGTAAGTAGGGAGCTCTGTATTTCATGGCTGATAGTAGCTTTAACATTTGAGATCTGATCTATTCTAGATAGCATACTTTTATGCCCAAGATTCATCCAAGTGCCATTGTAAGTGAGCAAGCTGAGCTGGCTGATGACGTGACCGTCGGAGCCTTCACCATTATTGATGCTGGGGTTAAGATAGGTATGGGATGTAGGATCGGGGCACAAGCCTGGATCACTGGAGGTGCTACTATGGGTGAGGGGAATTCTGTTGGCTATGGTAGTATTATTGGTGCTGAGCCACAGTCGATAGGATTTGATCCAGAGACGAACAGTAGTGTTGTGATTGGATCAAATAATAATATTCGTGAGTATGTTACTATTCACCGCAGTATCGAAGAGGGGGGGTGCACGACGGTAGAGGATAAAAATTACCTAATGACGGGGGTGCATCTTGCGCATGACGTGAGAATGGGTAGTCATAACAGTTTGGCTAACAATGTATTGCTCGCGGGCCATATTAAGATGGGCGACCACATTTTTCTTGGGGGTGGGGGAGGATTTCATCAGTTCATACACATTGGATCTTATTCAATCGTGCAGGGAAATGCTGTGGTGAGTCTTGATGTTCCGCCGTTTTGTATGGCACATGGACGCAACGAATTGGCTGGACTGAATGTAATAGGTCTTCGCCGTGGAGGGTTTACCCCAGAGGAGCGCTCTGATATAAAACGTGCTTATAATCTCTTGTTCCGAGGTGGTGATAACCTCACTGAGGCACTAGCTGTGGCTGATGAGAGAACTTGGACGGATGTTGCAAAAACACTCCTTCATTCAGCACGTCATGCATCGCGTAAAGGGCTCATGCAACGCGCATGAGTTGATCGATCGTCTTAAAACTGTAGTTTAGCCAACCAATTTTTACACGTCTTGTGCCTATAAGGTTCTGTACTAAATTACCTACCAGCTTTGTTTGTATTTTAGAATTCCTTCGGCAATTCCCTCGGCGAGTGATTGTCGGAACCATGCTTTTTTCATCCGCTCCCGCTCTTTTCTGTTGGAAACAAAACCACCCTCAACGAGTATAGCTGGATATTTTGAGTTACGAATGACGTAAAAGCGTGCATATTTAGCTCCACGATTTGGAGTACTTAATTTGCTGGTGATGCCCCTCTGAACATGGTTGGCGAGTTTCTTGCCTTCTGATCCGTGATAGAAAGTCTCTAACCCGCTGGCCTCTCTCCTCCATGCGTGATTAAAGTGAATGCTAACAAAGATTGACCTGCTGTAGCGCTTGCCAATTGCGACTCGTCTGGGCAGTGAAATAAATACATCGCTACGGCGCGTCATTTTAGTGCTAATGCCACGTTGTTTGAGGATATACTCAAGTCGCAGAGCTGTATCGAGCGCGAGGTGTTTCTCATAAACTTTTCCTGAGTTTCCTCCTTTGTCGTGGCCGCCGTGTCCTGGGTCGATAACGACATAACGAAAGCTCTTGGCTTGCGTTGTGCCTACTAGTAATACGATTAAGGTGATACAGGCTAACAAGAACCTGTGCGTTTTTCTGGAGATCATGCGATGGCTTAGGCTCGTCTATGTTGTGAATAGGTTACTTTCTATATGTAAATGGTGGCCGCTCGGAAATGTTGCGAATTTTTTTCCGCTGTGCCGCTTCGGCTTCAGGGTTAAAAGGGATGGCCCCTGCTACAACTACGTCATCGTTTAGCAGATAAAGTCTTGGGTCGCTGCCTGACTTCCCTCGTTTATGGTGGCTGATAGAGAGCAAACGGCCATTTGGAGAAATGGTAACATGTGTAAAAATTGCAGGTCTTACTTGGTAAAGTGCATGCATGTTATTTGCGCTATCCAGAGTTCCCGATGGTTTGCGCAGCATGATTACATTGCCCAGTGGTATGGTGGCAATGTGTAAGCCTGAATTCGCCGAAGAAACCTGAGCGAAGAGTTCAAGGGCGCGATTACCTGAAAAAGTGAGAAGTTTATATTCACGTATTTCGCCAGGTGCCTCTGGAATGCCGGCGCGTTGTATCCAGATGGGGCGTCCTCCGGTGATATTAAATTGATTACGGTTGGAGGTAAATCCGCTACGAGTTGGTCCAGGCATATTCACTGTGGCGGTGCATGTGTAATTTCCCATACGACCAAGTGAGTAGGTAGAATTGATGTTGATGTTGCGAGATACGGTTTGTCCCGCCGGGATAACGACGGGTTTGTAATTCATACGCCGTGCTGGGGGAATTGCTTTGCCGTTAGATACCAGATGAAAGTTTAACCATGGACGTGCGTTGTTTCCTCGGAAGACAAGTTCTTTGCCAGCATGATTGGTGATGTGGAGCGTGGCTGACACGGGTTCGTTGAGCATGTAGCTTTGTTTGCTCATCTCAAGCCTGAGGTCAATTTGTGCATGTACACGCGCCCCAGCAAAAAGTACGATTGCGAGTATGACTAAGTTTGCGAAACCAAGAAGTTTCCTACTGGGCTGGTAGCTTAGATTAGTTTTAGTCAAGATGTTCAAATTCATAGGTGTGCTTAAGATTAGGCGTTTCTATCTTTGGCGTCAACCATACAACCTTACACCTAAGGTGTTGAGCCAAGTGTTCGGAAGCCAAGGTCGGATCTGCGCAAACTGCGATCGTCTACCCATTCTATGGCGCGTACTCCATAGTGAGGTTTTAGATACGATGCGCCACAAATGACATACCGTGCTGGTTGGCTGGGATCGGCCGAGTTAAGGCTGCGTTTTCTGGTCCACTCACTGACATTACCAGCCAGACCGTAGATTCCTTTTTTTGTTTTCTCGGCACGGTCGACTGGGAGCCAGCCGCTTGGTTTGAGCTCCTCTGGATCGTCACTTGATGTGCAGGCTGCATACCACTCCTCGCGGGTAGGTAGACGACGCCCCATCCACTCGGCATATGCGTAAGCGTCCCACCAGTCCACCCCCACGATGGGATAGTTTAGATCAATTTTTAAGTTTTTCCAAAGACGGCCTTCTTTGGCAGCTGAGTGCAGTGCAGGCCAGTCATCCGGTTCATGTGATATCTTCTCGGCTGGCTGGTCCTCATGTTGAAACACATTTTTATTTTCCTCGTTTAACAGGCTGAGCGCATCAAGAAATTTGGCATACTGGTTGATAGTGACCTCATGGGCATCGATTGAATATGGACGTAATCTGATATTGAAGCCGTTTGGCCCAGCGTACTTGCCTGCTGGAATGAGCACCATATTGGGTAGTGCACGAGCTGTTGAATTTGTTTTGGTATTAGTAAAAAAGTATACAAGTCCTGTAATGGCCGTGATTACTGTTGTGGCGATGAGTGTTTTGTTGGTCAAACTGCGGTTAGCCACCCTAGACATAGGCATAGTTGGACTTTGAATACTTTTTGATACACTTGGTTGAGTAAGTTGTCGCTCAACTTCGTCGGCTAAGTCGTGAATTTTTTGCCAGCTGAGTGGCAGGCTGCGCCCGAGATCCCGCATATAATTTAACAACGATACGGTGCGAGTAGATCCCGGTTTTCCATGTTCGATTATATCATGAAATAGTTGCCCGATGAGCTGCTTATCCTGAGTCGACACATTATGATCTATTTTTCCACTGACTGCCATGTTGGCGATTCTGCAATGAAATAAGTCATCGATAAAAATATCGTGTTGAGAGATTGGGCGTGACCTTATGTCCCTATCTTCTAGGTATTTACATGCACTGGCGATGTTTCGTAGGACGCGTACGACATGAACGGGTGAAATTCTTTTACCCTCATCACAGAAGTTACTCAGGGTGAGCCCGTTGAGTTTTTCCATTGCAAAAAAACAATATTTTTCATCATTAACGGCTTCCAAAACGGAGCCTATTAGTGGGTGGTCAAGAGACGCTTTCGTACGCACATCGTTGATGAAGCTTGCCCTTAGATTTTTGTCGTTAGCTAGGCATACATTTGCACTGCTTAGAATTACTTCACGCTGAACCGACTGTTGAGTTGCTTGCCACAATTGTGTGTTGGTGCCTCTGGCAAGAAGTTCACCAACCGTGTAATCACCTACCTGAAGGCCTGCATTAAGGCTATTCTCTTGTTCGCTCACTATGACAAATTATTGTGTTCAAACAATGTTGGGTTTATTCTGGTTTTCTGGCAACAGTAATGGCGTGCGATGTTAATTTTTTGTAGATGTATGAGAAATATGGCTAGCGGGAGGGTAGCGGTGGATTGATGCCAGAGCCATAATTGTTCCTGCTAGGTAGCAGGCCTTCGGTATCAGATGGAAGCCAAGGATCAGGCTCTAGATTCAAATTGCGTGAGTTTGTCTTGTTGCTGTGGACGCTGTTGAGGTGACCAGGTGATGCTTGTTGATCGATAATTTTGCTCTTGTAAAGTAACACGACGACACAGCCGTAAAATTGCCTGCGTCCAAGCAGGTGGTCATTTACTTGATCACCATCGGGAATGGTATAATTGATAATGAAAGTTTCCTCGTTACCAGGCCCACGCCAGTCCACTTTGTTGTCCGCCCAGTTGCGAGTAAACCTTGAGTTTTTGAGAGCTTTTTTGATCTCCCCGCTAGTAAGTTTGTCATAGAAATGCGCTTGAATTTCTACATCTTCTACATCGATCGGGTTGTCGGGTCGAGCCAACAGCGTAATCGTGCAGGCCGCTTGTTTGCCATCGCCACTTGGACGAATTTTCATCGGTCCTATAGCAATATCGTTTAGTCTGGCTCTCCATGTATCCATTCCTTTGGTGAGCTTACGTGCAGAGAGATGGTAGTAAATTCCTGCCCGAATACCGCGGTGTTGAATTTTTTGGTAGTGATCGGCTGCCTTGGAGAAAGCGCCCATATCTTCAAACATCAAGGCTTTTTGATAGATGACCGCGGATTCCGATGGGTCGATACGTTCTGCTTCATCAAGCTTAAGCATCGAGCCCACCATATCGCCACTCATGCGAAGCTTTCGTGATTCCTCAATAAGGCGCTCGACTTGCGGATCAGCAATTACCGGATATTTGGAAGTTTCTGCCGTAATGCTGGGTGTAATAACATTGGGGATATCGGTGGAGACGAGAGGTGGTTCCCTATTGTATTGTATCTCGGTTTCCGCAGCACTGTCATAGCTGGCAAGAATATCTTTCAAACTACGTGGTTCGATCAGCCCCACGGGTGCGGGTAATCCTGGTAATGGTAGGGCTGTTTTATTTTCAGGCTGGCTATGGCGTACGGCAAGTGCTGTGCCAATACTAATGAGCTGGGCAAATGCTATTAATGCCATCAGCCAGCAGGCGATGGTGAATGTATGGCGTGATGTGCGGCTTGGTGATGCCTGTGTGCCATCTTCAGGAGGCTCGCTCATAAGGTTCATAGGTGTCCTAAGAAGCTGACAATCAATGGTTCAACTGTCAATGAAGGAAACATTTGAGCCCTGTTGAGATAATACTATTTGGGCTTTAGGCAATCTGCACTTGCGTATCAGCTAGTTTGCCTTTTCATTTGTATGGAAATGTCCGTCGTGCCCGACATCCTGGATCAAGCCCGCCCGCCGTGTCGGGTGGATATTTGTATGCAGCCTGCTGAGGTAGCAGCAGCGCTTAGGCATCTGCCGGGGCTGGTATTTTTTGATAGCTCAGGGAACCTTCCTCCACACACTCATGCACCCATATCGATCATCGCGGCGCGTCCTGTGGAAACCCTCACGGGTGTAATTCACAATAGGCAAGACTTGAACTATCTGCGTGACAAGTTGGCAGACTACCAAACGCACTATCCTTCGTTTGGTTTCCCGATGGGTGCCGCCTGTGGCTGGATCGATTACGAAGGTGATTACTGTTTTGGCATCTATCCCGAGATGCTTGTGTATCAGCACGACCGCAACCAGTGGTGGCAATGCGGCAATTTAGCAGATAATATTTCTGCCTCGCCGACAGAAGAGTCAAAACCTCTAACGATCAGTGATTTTAGTGCGTCTACGACGCAAGGTGAATACGAACAAAGTGTCGCGCGTATTCAAGAATACATCGCGGCAGGGGATATCTACCAAGTTAACCTAACACAACGATTTCGTGCTATGTGTGGAGACGGTTCGTTCTTTTCTCTCTACCAACAATTACGAAAACTTAGTCCATCCCCGCTCGCGGCATGGATGGATCTGGGCGGGCGTGAAATCCTTTCCTCATCGCCAGAAACGTTTCTGCGAATGAGTGGGCGCAGTATAGAGACGCGTCCGATCAAGGGGACTCGTCCGCGGGGGCACGATGAGGCAAGCGATCGTGCGGCCGCGAAAGAATTGTTAGAATCTGAAAAAGAGAATGCGGAACTAGTCATGATTACTGATTTGGAACGTAACGATTTGGGTCAGGTTTGTGATTTTGGAACGGTTCGAGTAGCGGATATGCTTGCGCTTGAGAAACTCGAGCAGGTTTTTCATTTGGTGTCCACAGTGACAGGCACGTTGAGAGAAGATGTTGATCACCCGCAAGCACTCGCGGCGTGTTTTCCCGGAGGGAGTATCACAGGTGCACCCAAAAAGCGAGCCATGGAAATCATTGCCGAGCTAGAACCTGTCGCAAGAGGTCTCTACACGGGCGCGATGGGATACATCGGATTCAACGGTGAAAGCCAGTTCAATATCCCTATCAGAACGCTCGTCAAAGAAGGAGAAACGCTCGACTACCATGTGGGTGCAGGAATCGTTGCTGACTCCAATCCGGCCGCCGAATACCGAGAAACGCTTGATAAAGCGAAAGGAATTAGGCTTGCGATTGATCAGGTGCGTTAGCTGTCCATGTGTATTTAATACTCATCAGAAAGTCGCAACCATGAAGTCGCCTAACAGTATTAGGTCATTCATCATGTTTTTGTTTTCCTGCGGAATCAGCCAAGATACCTAGATATTGTCACGACGATTATTTGCTGCCTTGAGGTTCAGATGCACTTGCTAAAGTGCTATTTCAATAATTAGCACTCGACCAAATGATGTGATAGAATAACATTAATTATCATGAATATGACCCGTAATTTTTTGATCTGTTTGACTTTGCTGATGCTTCCATCTTGTTCACTCATTGGTGGGCTTTTAAAATTGCCGGTCAATATCCTTAAAGGAGCGGGCAGTATCGTGGGCATCGGTCTTACTGATGCGCCGGCACAGCCGGTGACTGACGAGCAAGATAATCAGGCTTCTCAAGCTGTAAGTATTGGTACGGATACCGTGTCTAAGAAGACTCCAGTCGAATAAAAAACGCGGCATGCCAAATGGCAAACCGCGTTGAATTGAACGTTCTAAAGGTCTAGCTGCATCCGCAGCCACCGCCGCAGCACTTAGAAGCGGCGAAGTTTTCTGCAACCACATCCCAGTTGACGACATTCCAGAATGCAGCAATGTAGTCGGGGCGACGGTTCTGATAATTCAGGTAGTAAGCGTGCTCCCAGACGTCGAGTCCGAGGATTGGCTTGCATCCGCAGGCGCCAGCAAACTCGCCCATGAGTGGGTTGTCTTGGTTAGCAGTGGAGGAAACAGCAAGTGAGCCGTCCTCTTTGGTGCCGAGCCACGCCCAGCCGGAACCGAAGCGAGTAGCTGCTGCTTTGGCAAATGCCTCCTTCATGCCGTCGAGTGAGCCGAAGCTAGCATCGATGGCAGCAGCAAGGTCGCCGGACGGTGCAGAGGCACCACCGGGAGCGATGGATTTCCAGAATAGTGAGTGGTTGAAGTGACCGCCACCGTGGTTACGAACGGGGGTCTGAATGTTGGCGGGAACCTTATCGAGGTTTTGGATTAGTGCTTCCACGGAAACGCCTTGCAAGTCGTCATTGCCATCAAGCGCGCCATTTAGGCCAGCGACGTAGGCGTTGTGGTGCTTGCTGTGGTGAATCTCCATGGTGCGAGCATCGATGTGCGGCTCCAGAGCATCGTAGGCATATCCTAAATCGGGTAATTCGTGGGACATAGTATTTTTTCTTGGGTATGAGTTGTCATTGTTTGCAGCTAAGATTATATCTGACTTGCTGATAGCGTACTTAATATGCCGTAGCACGCCATCATCGCAAGTAAAACCCTGTGTCATCTTATCCCCTCCCGATTTAAATCATGATCTCACCTGAAATTCTATCATTCGTCTACGCCGCCGTCGGACTGGTTGCCGGCATCCTTGTCACTTGTCTGATTTGTTCCACCAAACATAAGTCGCGCGCAAGTATTGATGCGGAAAAACTAATTAACGAGCAGCAACGCACCGCAGAGTTGGCGGCGGAACTCGCGCAAATGAAAACAAAGCATGATCTCCAACTGGCATCCGAGTTGACTTTGCGTCAGACGCAGACCGAGCTAGAAGTTCGCCTTCAGGAGGAAAAAAAGGCTGCTGCAGAGAAGCAAGCATTACTAGAAAAAGCTGAAACCCGGCTCACAGATACTTTTAAGGCACTATCCGCGGAGACGCTGAAATCTACCCAAGACCAGTTTCTATCTTTAGCAAAAAACAGCCTGAAGGCGCAGCAGCAGGAGGCGAATAATGAATTGGAAAAACGCAAGGTTGCGGTTGAGTTGCTGGTTAAACCGATCTCACAAACATTAGAAAAAGTGCAAACTCAGATCTCTGAGACTGAGAAATTGCGTGAGGGCGATAAACAAGCGCTCAGGCAGCAGATTGTTCATATCACCGAGGCAAACATTGGATTGCAAAAAGAAACTCAAAAACTCGTCAAGGCACTGCGGCAACCTACCGGTCGAGGCCAATGGGGTGAAATGCAGCTGCGCCGTGTGGTGGAAATGGCGGGCATGCAAGAACATTGCGATTTTGAAACACAGACAACCACTACAAGTGATGATGGAAAACGTCTGCGTCCTGACCTCGTTGTCAAACTCCCGGGTGGTCAGCATGTTGTTGTTGATTCCAAGGCGCCGATGGATGCCTACCTTGATGCCATCGAAGCGGATGATGATGCAGTGCGTGAAACTGCGCTTGCTCGTCACGCTCAACAAGTTCGTACGCACATTCAACAACTTGGCAGTAAAAAGTATCAGCAACAATTTGATACCACGCCGGAGTTTGTCGTGCTCTTCCTCCCCAGCGAGGCATTTTTCTCCGCCGCTCTTAGCGAGGATTCGAGTTTGATTGAGAAGGGTGTTGATCAAAACGTTATCCTTGCCACACCAACCACATTGATCGCCTTATTGCGTGCTGTTGCATTTGGTTGGAGGCAAGAAGCGTTGGCGCAGAATGCACGTGAAATTTCTGCGTTGGGTAAAACACTCTATGAACGCTTGGGCACTTTCGCGAGCCACCTAACTAAGGTGGGTAAAAACTTGGAAACTACTGTTAAAAATTACAATAGTGCGGTTGGTTCCTTCGAAAGATCGGTCATTCCGGGCGCCAGAAAATTCCCCGAGCTTGGGGCTGTATCTGAAGATACAAAGCTCTCTGAACTTGGTGCCGCTGAGGCTGTTCCGCGGCAGCTTCATGCTGATTTGCCAGCCCCCGTTGAGGAGATCATCCCCGCAGGTGGCGAATTTGCCATCACCGATACGGACGACCCTAAAAACGATGCTGATGCTTTTGGCTTTGAAGGTTTTACAGATCCAGAACCCGAGGGAAAACCCGATACTCAATCCGCCGCCGACGATTTAAGATCTGCCTTTGAGTAGGCAGCATGAACTTGTTTTCTGTCTGGGTAGTCTATTTTAAATTACTACTATTTGAGTAAGAAAATATGTCGCCAAAAACTAACACCCGAAGTCGCCGTATGGCGGTTTTTCTGAGTATCGTAATTAGTGTCGCGATTCTCATTGCTCTGGGTCTGAGACTCGATTGGAAAATTTTTGTTACTGAGTTTGGCAAAGTAAGATGGGTATATGTTCCGTTGCTGATCGGGATCACGCTACTGACATTCTGGATCAGAGCAATCCGTTGGCGGCACCTAATTCCATCCGGCGAAAACGTATCACGCATTTCTTTATTTGAAGCAACCATGGTCGGATTCACTGCGACATTTGTTTTGCCGTTACGCGTTGGAGAAATCGTTCGTCCGTGGGTCTTGAGTAGATGGCAACCAGTCAAGTTCTCAGTTGGACTTGCAAGTGTGGTAATTGAACGCGCCTTTGATGCACTGACATTAATTGGTTTGTTGGGTGTGACGATTAGCCAGTTTGGATCGGTTCCACCTCTGGTATCTGCTGGTGCTAAGGTCATGGCTATTCTCGCTGTTGCGGTCCTTGTGGTCATGATTGCCGCATATCTTGGCTCAAGTCAGCTGATCCGACTGGGTGAGCGGATGATCGTTGCCCTGCTTGGAAAAAAATTCCCTGTTTTGGCAAAAAAGCTGGTGGATATGGTAGAGGATTTTCTTGTTGGACTACGCGGCATTTCTAGTGCCAGAGACCTTATCTGGTCGGTTCTGTGGTCGGTGACTCTGTGGGCGCTTCTAGTAGCACTCTATCAGGTTGGCTTATGGAGTTTCGGTATCACACCATCTTGGTGGGTTGGCGTTACAGTCTGTGTGATGATCGCGCTGACGGTGGCGGCACCTGGCGCTCCGGGATTTGTCGGCACCTTCCAACTTGGCTGTGTGTTTGCGTTGACCATCTTTGGTCATACCGAGGAACTTGCTGTGGCATACTCGATTGTCTTACATGCCCTGCAAATGATTACCGTGGTTGTTTTGGGGTTTCTTATCTTAAACCGGCGTGGCCTGCATATCGCAGATGTGGCGAAGGACGCTAGTTCGGGCTAATCGTATGTAAAAAGCCATCACGCTCGACGAATACAGCGCTTAACTTCCGATCTTCGGATGGAGCGAGATTGATTTCATCCGGCGTCATCAGCGTCAGCGCTGTGGACCAAGCGTCTGAAAAAGCGGCTGACTCACTACGTGCCCAGATTCTTGTCGGAGCATCATCTGAAAGGCCCCGGTTGGTATCGGCGCTCACAATGTGGTTTCCCTGAATGGTGGTTCCGGAGGAACTGAGTGCTTCGTTATTGAGATCAACCCGTAAAGAATCGTTTACACCTGCGAGATCGATTGGCCAACTGTGATCACCGATCGCAAGGTGAGTGCTGGCACCGGCAGAGAGCAGGGCTCCATCGATGTCCCAATCTTTCAAATACAGAGCCAGCTGATCGAGAGTGAAACCTTTTCCGATACCGCCGAGATCGATCACGCGGCCTGGTTCCACACAGGTCACCGCTGCCGTGTCGGGATGAATACTCAGCTGACCGGCAAGGTCTGGCATGGCCCCGTCTTGTTCGGTCTTGCGGTGCTCAATCATCGTTCCAAGTGTGGGATTAAATAGCCCACCAGTGTGAATGGACGCTTCCATTGCCTGCAGCAGACATTCGTGAGCCTCCTCACTGATGTGCAGAGTTTCGCCTGCCTGCATGTGATTGATTCGGAAAATATCACCGCCGTCGTGGTATCGGCTGAGTTTCCGTTCTAGTTCGTCTATCCGTTCGATGCATTCGCAAGCTAGACTGCGTAGAAGTTGCGTGTCATCACCAGACAAGCGAAGGTGATACGTCGTCTTCATCGCCTCATGATCAACGGCGTGATGAGTAGGGAATAATGTTTTCTCAGGCATCGTTACTCGGCAGTCATCCATTTATTCCAGTGGTCTTTACGCAAATACATCATCACCGGCACATTTCTTCGGAGCGTGCGAGTTAAAGCAACATGGCTGTCCTTCAGTAAGACGCTAACCTCATCCTCGGTTTCCATCATCGCAAAAACTACTGGGCACTGTTTGATCGCCGGATCAGCATCGCGCCAATAGCCGATTGCTTGGTAGTCGCGCAGATACCAAGGTAGTGGCCAGTATTCGCTGCCAACCACGCCGATCGGTTCTAGCGATCGTGTTGGCATCACCTCAGACATTTGTGCGAGCCATTCCCGCGCTGACTCGATATTGCGGCTTGTCGGTGTGTAGGCATAGGGGTTTCGGGGATCGGTCTCAAACCTTCCTGTTGCGAATTTTGCCAGCCGATGCTGTTGAAAAATCACACCACCTAACAATAATATCGCAATCGCTTGGGCCGGCATTTTCCAGCTGGTTACCCCCCGCACACTCAATCCTGCAAGCAGACAGACGTGTGCCCATGGTAGGCACATCAGCCACGGTGTTTTGTAACTAATCATGCTATAAATTAGCAGGTGAAAAACTGCGGAGTAGGCGACAAACCTCACCGTATTCTCAAGTATGGCATTTTTTGTGCTCGGCAAGAAACTTCTCCCGACTGAGACCACAGCAAGCAGGAAAACAAATCCCTCGTGCCACCAGATACCTCCTTTAGTCGGCACGATCATCATATTAAAGTAGTAGCCAAACGGCTTGTCGTGCCCCGCAGTTGTCTTGTAGACAAAAAACGTTTTCACCGCATCCCACACGCCGCCAAGATTCGTCAGCCCGTCTGAGTAAAACCATCCGGCGCTGAGCGTTCCGCCGACAACAAATGACGCGACGGAGATGCGGTAACTTTTCCAGTCGATCAGTAATGCCATGCTGGCACGCCAATTACACAGGGCGATGATACCAGCCGCTGCTGACCAGGCGATGATACTGATGGCGAAGGTTTCCTTGGTAGCAAACATCAGGCCGATAACAAAACCGATGGTTCCGAACTTGAAGATCCGTGACTTAAACCTAACAAAAAATAAGATCACGGCAAGTAAGCCAAGCATCGCAAGCATCATTTCGTGGATAAACATGCGGCTGTAGTAGGCGAGCAGTGGAGATGTCGCCAACAGCACGGCGGCGGCAAGCACCGGAATATCACCGAATCGCTTGCGCCAGAGAAAGGGCACAGCTACCAGCAACATGCCGGAGATAACTGGAACCAGACGCAGGCTGTGTTTAGTCATCCGTTGCCAGCTGGATTCATCTTTGATCCGACAAACTGTGGCGGCGGCGGAGCTGAGAAGCGGCCCGTGGTTATGCACTGGGTTAAACTGATAATAATTACGCTTGGGATTGACGCGGATTTCGGTAATACGCGCCCCGGTGGCTTCATCGAAGTGAAACGCCCGCTTTTCAAGGTTATCGATGCGCAACATCGTGGCCAGTGACAACACACATGCCCAACAAAGAATAAGCCAGACTTTACTTGCGCAAATTTCCATTAGTTGAAAGAATAGTAAACAAGCACGTGTTTACATGCCAATGCTGGAAAAGGAAGATCAAAGCAAAGATAACATCGAAGGAACAATTCTTTTGGTGACACCGGTCTGGAAGGATTCCAGCAGGCTGGCGGTGTTTGGCAGGGAGCTCGCTAACCACCTTGCGGGATGTGAATACAATCTGGAGTGGATGATTGCCGACGACGGCTCAGGATCTGATGAATGTAACCGACTTACATTGCTACATGACGAACTGAAAGAAACGTATCCGAATATGAGCCTTCACTTTGCAGACGCACACTGTGGCAAGGGTTCTGTGGTGCGAGAAGCATGGGCGCAGCGACTCGATGCCAACTGGTATGTCTTTGTCGATGCTGACGGTAGCCTCCCGCCGGCCGAGCTGACGCGAGTCCTTGATGCTGGGCTGATAAGTAACAAAACTATCATGCCAATTCGCAAGCGCACCGAGCATACACATGTTGATTTGACTCTACCACGCCGTGTGTTTCACAAGCTCTTTATTCTAGCGGTGCGATTGATCGTGGCGGTGCGCTGTGCAGATCCACAGTGCGGAGCCAAGATGCTCAAAGGAGATGATTACCGTATGGTGGCGACATCGCTAGTTGAAGTAGGCCTCGCATTTGATACCGAATTGCTTACGGCCCTATCGGATAACGACATTGCATGGAAGGAAATGCCAGTCACTTGGATCGAACGTGACGGCGGCAAGGTCAAACCCATGCGCGATGCTTGGGGGATGCTTGCTGCTCTGTGGAATATCCGTCAACGCCAACGGGCAGGAAAATTTAAGATCTAGCCAAAAAAAAACCGGATTCTGCAGAGGCAGAATCCGGGGTTAATTAAAAATACAAGTCAGTTATTCTGGCTTTCCGAAAACCTCAACTTCGATGTAGTGGTTCATTTCGTTTGCACTGTTTCCATTGCTGTAGAGGCGCACGTAGCGAGCTTGGGTGCCTTTAGCATCGACCAGCTGACCGAAGCGGCTCTCAATGTATGGCTGATTGTTGCCCTTGCCGAGCTTAGACGAGTTGTCATAGTCGTTGTTGAACAGGGTGACTGATTCTTTAAACTCTGGATCGTCGGAAACCTGCACGATGATGTCGTGGTAAGCACGCTTCTGGCCGTGGAAGTGCCACATGACGATAGCGTAGATCGGGCAGCTCTTCTCCAGATCGATCTGAACCCATTGGGTCCCTTCGATTAACTCGAGGAAGTAGCCTTCACCGGTTTCTTTCTCGCCGTCAGTGATGAGCTCAGGCTCGCCAAGGATTGGGTAGTCGTCACTGGCGCTGACCTTTTTACCTTGGGCGAGGTTAACTGTGCCCTCAGGAACGAGGAATTTAGGAAACTTCTTTGTCTCGGGGGCAAGGTTTTTGATACCCTTGGGCTTGGGTGAGCCCTCAATCACCTCTTTGGGAAGCTCGGTCTTGAGCTCAACACCGCCTGCGGTGCCGATACCGAGAGCATTGCTTCCGCTTGCGGAGCTACTAGCATCAGTTGTTTCTTTGTCGTTGCAAGCGCCGAGGATTAGTGCGGTGGCGGCACTGAGGACAAGGGCGGGAATATTTGATGTGTTAGTCAGTTTCATACTTGTAGTTGTTCTGGAGTGAATACGATAGGTTCTTTTTTCAATGCAGATGGGTTTACCCAGAATATGGGTGCCTCGCTCTCAAATGCGTGGCGGGCATCGCAGTTGAGTTTGGCATTGCCTCTTACTGAGGCAAAAAAGTTTTCTAGATGTGGCTGGTGGGGCGGCTTGTTGAGTACACCGGGAATGGTGTATTCCTCAGGAGCGGCGGACTCGTAGGAGGCAACGCCGTCGCTTGCAGCAGGCTTAGGTGGTGCTGGCTTTTTGCGCATGTATCCCCGATTGACGAGGTCTTCCCATTCAGGAGCCGTGCTCTCACGATAAATAGCGCTGGAGCTTGCCATTTCTGAAATGTTGACGGTGCCATCAGTTCCCATGAAACTCTCGTAGAAACCGCCACCCGCACTGGTTGTGGTGAGCACTTGGTAAAAGGCACGCACTGGTCCTTGGGGAGCATCATACTCAAAGATTGCCATTACGTTATCGAAATGCTCTCGAGTTTTGAAGTAGTCGTTACCGCCAGAGGCATAGACTGATTTGGGCTTGCAGTTGAGGAACCACCCGAAGACATCGATCTGGTGTGCCCCGAGATCGGAAATGGGACCCCCAGATAGGTCACGGTAGAACCGCCAATTCATGAACTGGTGCATGTCTTTGAAACCATACTTGGTCAGTCGTTCGGAATCAATCGTCAGGCGTTTGTTGTAGGAAATGTCTTGCGAGGATTTCAGTGCACGATTCCACTGGCCGTTGATGTTGACGATAGTTCCGCATACCTTGTTGTTATTAATGAGGTGGTCGAGTGTAAAACGGTAACGCGGATTACTGCGGCGCTGGTGACCAATCTGGCAAAGTTTGCCGGATTTTTCCGTGGCGCGTACTATGGCACGAGCCCCCTCGATGGTGTTGGACATCATCTTTTCGCAGTAGACGTCAAGCCCTGCTTCTAAACATTTTACAGTGTGCGGAGAGTGCCAAAAGTCTGGAGTGGCAACGATAGCTACATCGAGCCCTTTTTCTTTTTCCAGTAAGTCATCGATGTCGGTGTAAGTATTGGGCATTGCACCTTGCAAGGCACGTACCTTGCCGGCGCCGCCCTTCAGG
>DPWT01000065.1 GCA_003527555.1 Verrucomicrobiales bacterium
CTAACTATACCGATGAAACGATTTGTTATAAAATGTGCTTTATTTTCCCTGCCGCTCACGGTGCTGTTTGTTCCGGGGCTGGTTCACCTTGAGCAGCACAGTGAGTTGGAGTCTATTGAAGAAATGGCTAGGCGTAGTCAGAAAAATGGTGATCTGATTGGTCTGGCATACACGGACCCGATGCATTTGGTGAAGCAGTCTGTGTTGAAAATGCGTCAACCTGAAACTGTTGCATTGGGCACATCACGTGTGCTTCCATTTCGAGATTTTTGTTTTACAAATCCCGAATCCTTTTACAATTGTGGACGGGCTGTGGGCAAACTAAAGGATTTCAGTGCTTTCGTTTCTGCTTTTCCTGGTAAAAAACCAAAAGTCATCATTCTTGGTTTGGATCAGGATTTTTTCAATGTGGAGGATGAAGATCTTGTCAAGATGCCCAGATCTTATTCGTATAATAACACCTCATACGGCACTAAGCTAGTCAAAGGAAGCAAGGCTTTTTTTGAAGCTTGTAAGGATGGGAAGGTGGAGACCGGGGATCCAACCGAAGGAGGCCAGACTTTCATCGGGAGAAACGCACGTCTTTACCATGCGGGATACCGTGCCGACGGAAGTTACTGCTGCGGGAGAATCATGCGACAGGTAGGGGAGGCGGGCGATTATGGGTTTGAAACGACGATTCACCGGATTGACAAAGGTAAAGGGAGATTCGCTCCTGCGAGTCAAATTCATCAGGACGCTATAAGCGAGGTAGCCAAATTCTTGAAACAATGCAGGGAATTGGATATACATGTTGTGGCATTCTTGCCTCCATACGCGAGTAAGGTGTATGAACGATT
Organism: Verrucomicrobiales bacterium; assembly: GCA_003527555.1. GTDB lineage: Bacteria > Verrucomicrobiota > Verrucomicrobiia > Verrucomicrobiales > Akkermansiaceae > Oceaniferula. The sequence goes on from DPWT01000065.1 coordinate 840, forward strand.
TAATGAAGATGCCTCTGCTTACCCCTATGTGTTTGATTTACATCGCCAACTCGAGCCAGTGTTCGAGGCAGAGGGAATAGTGTGCATGGATTATTCAGACATTGGCAGCCTTGGTGCGAATGATTTTGAAACCACGGATGGGTTCCATGGTTCGGAGGTCTGCTATCTCAAGCTGTTAAAAAACCTAGCAGCCAAGGACACCGTTTTAGCATCGTTCGTGAACCTCGAGTTTCTGGACCATTATATCAAGAATTCCTACAGTGCGCGGCAGATTATGATGGAATTACCGGAAGCCGATCCACGAGAGCCTAACCGGTAAGAGGTGCGTGGGCTATTCGAAAAGCTGCCAGTCGAGAGGTGTGCCGAACGCGATGGGTTGCGTTGCTTTTTTTCCCAGAATTTCGTTGAGGTGCTTTGGTGCAAGACCATGGCCTGGACGAATTGACCGGATGTTTTCTAATGTAAGTTTTTCTCCAGCGGCGATGTCTTTCACTGCGAAAAGGGAACGGCGGAACTGGCGTGAAGCTTCCTGTGATGGCGTGATTTCGTATGATGGCGTGCCGATAGATGCTTGTGCGTCACGAACCGAATGAACCATTGATGCGAACTCGTCAGGTTCGAGGGAAAAGTGCGAATCTGGGCCGCCTTCGCTACGTTTGAGCGTGAAATGTTTTTCGATAATTGTGGCGCCCAGCATTGTGGCAGCAACAGGGATGGTGGTCCCTAAGGTATGGTCAGACAGACCGGCAGGACAAGCATGACGCAAACTCAGGTCATTGATAGTGGATAAATTCATCTCCTCTACTGGTGCTGGATAAGCACTCACACACTTCAGTAAAGCCAACTGTTTACAGCCGTTGTTTCTAGCCACTTGAACCGCCTCGGCTATTTCTTCCTCACTCGCCATGCCTGTTGACATGATCATCGGCTTACCTGTCACTGCGCATCGTGCGATCAGACCATGGTCGACCAGCTCAAATGATGCGATTTTATAGGCTGGCGTGCCGAGCTTTTCGAGTAAATCAACGGCGCTGTTATCAAACGGTGAAGAAAAGCAATGAATGCCCAGGGATTTGGCTTCCTCAAACAGTGCTTCATGCCATTCCCACGGAAGGAAAGCCTCCTTGTAAAGGTCGTAAAGGCGCCGTCCTTCCCAAGCCGTACCGTGCCCAATCATGAACGGTTCGGCATCGCAATCGATAGTTAATGTATCTGCGCGGTAAGTCTGCAGTTTGATAGCATCCGCGCCTGATTCTTTCGCTATTCGGATCAATGCTAGAGCGTTTTCAAGCTTGTGACCGTGGTTGGCGGATAGTTCCGCAATGATATAGCAAGGGTGACCGGGGCCGATGGCTCTGCCAGCTATTTCGAAGGTATTCATAAAAGTTTATAATCGAGCCGCATTCTGACACGGTTGGGATAATTGGGTGAAGGATAATCTTTATAATTAGCACGTTCAAAGGCCCTGTGAGATGCCTTGTTTTCCGGTTTAATCCATGCGGTAATGACTTGGCTGGAGTGTGCTTTGAAAAAACGGGCTGCGCTTAGGCTAAGAATGATAGGGGCCAGCCCTAAGCCACGTGATTTTGGTGCTAGGCTGATTGAAATGATGGTTTCTCCTTTGGTTTCGGCATCAATGTTAAACCTAATCACACCGTGCGGGATGCCTTCTATAGATTCAACGACGAGCATGATTGTATATTTAGACGCGAGCTGTTTAGTCAGCCATGTGATGTGATTTTTCCAGGAAATGGGTTTGGAATCGAATGATGCGGCGCGTGTGTCTGGGTCATTGGCCCATTCCCATAGGATTGCGGCATCATTCTCATCTGCTGCCCTGAGTTGTAATCGAGGCAGGTTCATCTCGTCACAAATTCTGCCACAACCTAGACCATCCACTAGAGTCGCTGCGTTTTTCGATAGAGATGATCTTTTTTTCGAATCCTCCATCAGTGTTAGGAGTGTGCCAGCTTGGAGTTCGTGAGTGGGGTGCGCTGATCCTAAAAAGAGAGCCGCGTTTTTAGCGATGAGTGCGTCACGGACTTGTTGCTGGTTATCAGCAGTCAAATAGACGGCCATGGGAGTGCCAAAATGAGCGATCTCAAGAGAAGTCACGCTGGGGGAGCAGATCACGGTGTCAGCCCAGAGGTAATATTCCGCCATGCTAGAAGCAGGGTGAACGATCTCTACGGCATCATGTGATAGCTGATGGGTTTTACCATCTTCTGGATAACTGGGGCCCAGCAGAATATGACATCGCGTCTGCCCTCCAAGCAGTCCGCTCTCAATCATGCTATTCACGATGAAAAATCCAGCCTCGCTCGGGTCTGAGCCGCCCATGGACACGAGAATGTTTTTTGCTGAGGGTGTTGCGGAATGTGCGTGTTGGCTCTGTAGCTCATTTCTCAACAAGATATAATCTGGGCCAGCGAGAATCTTGGCGCCGCAATCAGTATCCGTATAATCAGCGGTGGCTTCTATATTAGCGTGGATGATGAGGTCTGGTTGGTGAAAATCATCTTGCCCGTGGTCGGATATGACGGCTATTCGGGTTTTTTTAGATGTGATGAGTTGTTTCTGAAAGTCTCTGGCTAAATCATAACCATCGATGAGCAACCAGCGGGGAGGAGACACTGCAAGGCATTCAGAAAATGTGCTGGCACAGTCGTCAGGTAGGATTTGAATCTGGCAATGCTCATCTTCTAACCGTTTCTTGAGAGCGTCAGGTAAGTGGGTGCTGAAGTAAAGACAGCTTCCGCCTCGTGATATCCACTCCTGAGCCAGTGCGAGGGTGCGCATGACGTGGCCGGTGCCGCCTTCGCGTGAGGCATCTGCACGTATAGCAAGGAGAGGGCCGGTCTGCATGAGTTTCAAGTAGATCGTTTTTCTAGCAGCTCATGGGCCAGCTCTGCACAGTGCCAGTCCTCTTCGGTATCGATATCTTGCACGCGCTCACGAGGGATGATCACTGGTGCGGATTTTCCAGAGAAAAAACCAGATTGATCGAACAAGCTGTCGCGGCGGAACCAGTAGAATTGCCCTGCGTCGTGATAGCACTCCGGTAGATCCTGCGAGCGGGTATTTTCATGCTCAGGGTGCAGCATCTGGACTCGGTTCATATCCGAGATGGTGAGAGCCCTTTGGATAGGAAAAGGGAAGCTGGTCACGCTGAGTGCGAAGTCGAGATCGTCGCTCTGTGTGAGCCTGTCTTGACCAGCTTGAATCATATCAGCAGTTGTAAAAGGCGCTGTGGCATAGATGCAGCAGCCTAGGGTGATTTTTTCTCCTGAAATCAGCTCCATTGCTTCTACTGCATGTTGCAATACGGGAAAGGTCGGGGTGAAGTCGTCGGCTAGCTCAGTCGGACGCGTGAAGGGTGTTTTAGCACCACACTCGCGCGCGACTTGAGCGATTTCCTCACAGTCGGTAGATACGATAATCTTGTCAAAGCAGCCGCTTTGTATGGCCGCATCAATGCTCCATGCGATCATGGGTTTGCCTCGAAAATGACGGATATTTTTTCTGGGGATTCTCTTGCTGCCTCCTCGGGCTGGGATGATGGCGAGACGCATAACTGGATTACGAGGATAGATTGAGGATGGAGGAAATGATGTGATTGACCTGGCTATTAGTTAGATCAGGGTAGAGTGGTATACTCAAGCAGCGTTCATAGTAGTGCTCAGCCTGTGGGCACTTACCTTCATGATAGCTGTAGGTGTTCCGGTAGTAAGGCTGGAGGTAAACGGGGATGTAGAGAACCTGAGATCCAACCCCGTTGGCGCGAAGCTCAGCCATAACTTCGGTGCGGGTTTTATTGAGGTGCTCGAAATCGATCAGGAGGGTGTAGATGTGCCACGATACGTGATCACGATCTTGCTCGCAGGTCAGTGTAGGGGTCTTAATCCAATCGCGGTTTGTGAATGCCGTATTGTATTTTTCTACGATTTCTCTTCTTCGCTCGATGAATTGAGGGAGCCTTTTCAGCTGGCTGAGTCCCAGCGCACACTGGATATCCGTGATGCGATAGTTGTAGCCTAACTGCTGCATTTCGTAATACCATTGACCTTGCTCGGATAGGGCGGGGGAGTCGCTTCCCAGGCCAGAGAAGTCATTCTGCTCACGCGTCATGCCGTGGGTGCGCAGCTGGCGGGCTTGCGCAGCAAATGCATCATTATCAGTGACTAAAATCCCGCCCTCTCCGGTGGTGAGAGTCTTGACGGGGTGGAAACTGAACGTGGTTATGTCGGCCCAAGGATGCCCTCCTTGTCGGTATGCTTTCCCGTCTCTTTCCAATCCTCCCCCTGTGCCATGGCAGGCGTCCTCGATGATGACCGCGCCATGTTCACGCGCAATCTCTGCAATGCGCGGCATGTCTGCGGACTGGCCAGCATAGGCCACGGAGATGACCGCCTTGATATCACTCGTCCACATATTTTCTAAAGCGTCCGCACACATGAGGTGGGTCTGTTGGTCAATGTCGCAAAAATCAGGTGTTGCACCGACAAATGCGGCGCAGTTAGCTGATGATAGAAATGTGTTAGCGCTGGTGATAACACGGTCACCCTTACCGATTTCAGCGACAAGCATCGCTAGATGCAGAGCCGCTGTGGCATTACAAACAGCCACGGCATGTTTGGCGCCAACAAATTCAGCGAAGGCTTTTTCGAATTCGACAACTTTGGGGCCGCAAGTAAGAAAATCGGACTTACGGGCCTCCACTACAGCGGCGACATCATCGCCATTGATTGACTGCTTACC
>DPWT01000092.1 GCA_003527555.1 Verrucomicrobiales bacterium
GCAACGAGTTTTTCCGGATCGAGCCGTTCTTCCTCAGCGACTTTTTCAGGGTCAGGAACTGCAGGCACTACGGCAAGGTCTGCCTTACCGAGAGCGGCAGCGAGTTCATTTTGAAAAATATTTCTACGTGTCGTGTTAGATCGTGGTTCGAAGATCACCCAGAGTCTCGACCCCGGATACTGCTGGCGCAGACTGTCGACCGCGAGACCAATCGCCGTGGGGTGGTGGGCAAAATCATCAATCACCCGCACGCCACCGGCGATGCCTCTTACTTCTTGGCGGCGTGCAATACCTTCAAAACTGGTCAATCCCTCGCGTATCTGATCGGGGGAAAACCCGGAAAAACGCGCGGCGCACACAGCCATCGCGGCGTTTCGCACGTTAAACTCACCTGCCATCGGCAAGGAATAGGTCTCACCATCCAGGGTAAAAGTCGTCAGCTCGCTACCGTAGTCGATGTCCGTGATGCGCAAGTCGCATGTCTCTCCCATGCCCACGGTTTTAACAGGTGCGGGCGCATCCTTGGAAACATTAAGGCTGTTAGGACAGTCTCCATTCACATAGGCTACTCCATTGCGCGGCACGATGTTGAGTAATCGTTTGAAAGTCAGTTTAATCTCATCGAGCGAGTCGTAGATATCCGCGTGATCGAACTCGATATTATTGACGACCACACACTCAGGAAGGTAGTGCAGGAACTTGGAACGTTTATCAAAAAAGGCAGTGTCGTATTCGTCACCTTCCAACACCACAAAATCAGAATCAGTAAATGCAGCACCTTTTCCTAGGTTACGAGGAATGCCTCCGATCATGTGGCTGGGGTCGACCCCAGAAGACTTGAGCAACCACGCGAGTAATGAGCTGGTGGTTGTTTTTCCATGCGTACCGCTCACTACAAGGTTACGTTTGCCGCGCAGGAAGTGCTCTTTCAACACCTCTGGTAGGGAGGCATAAAGAAGCTTCCGCTCGAGTGCAGCCTCAGCCTCCTCATTCCCCCGACTGATCGCATTACCAATCACAATCACCTCGGCAGTCTCAGGAATGTTATCCGCCTTATAACCGGGAAAAATTTGTATCCCCTGATCCTCAAGAAACGTGGACATCGGCGGGTAGACATTCTCGTCAGATCCGGTAACGGTGAAACCTTTCGCGTGCATGGCTGCGGCGACTGATCCCATGGCAGTACCGCAGATACCGATAAAATGAATATGTTGCATAGAACTTTGCTAGATTTCAGTTTTTAGACTAGTCGAATGAATCGATTAAAACTCCGGAGCCGCAACAGTGCCACCTTGGATTTCCTCTGTACGTCGGCGCAGAATAGTATCCGCCACTTCACCCACCATCTGTTCTAACAAAAGTCGCAAATGACTGCCTTCACGGTAATCAGCGGGTGCGATATGTTTCACTCGATCCGCTTTCGCACAGAGCTGATAGCATTTTCTAAAACTCCTGCGTGTAGGATCCTCGGGATTATAAACGGCAATGGCATTACCTCCGTTTTTACGCATGACGGTGAAACACGGCACATCCGTAGGCCCGTCACCTACATAAATCATATTTTCAAAGGGAATCGGACGCAGCTCAGGCGCCAAGTGATCATTCACGTCATCCTTATAATCTAACAAACCTTTGTTAATGCGGAAAAGAAACTGGGTTTTTGTGGTGTGGGAGATGGTGCGCTTGGAGAATCGGATATGTCCCTGCGCATCCTCACCAAACTCACAACCGTAGATTGCCTTGAACTTGTCTTTGATACTGCTGCCATCGAGCAGGGCCTTCAGACCAGATGATACGATGTAATATTCAATCGTGATATCCTGCACAGCGTGCTCATTCCCGAGGCATTTCTTGCGAAGCTCATCAAACATGTCTGGCACGCCCGGAAAGTAGCTCAAATTCGCTCCCAGCTCGGTAAGCCGCGCATTCGAAACCTGATCCATTTCAAGATAGTCGAGCAGGCACTGCATGTAGGCTAGCTCGCCATCCCATCCTTGCTCCTGCACAAACGTGTTACACTTTTCCCAGAACGACTCCGGACTAATCCCAAACTCAGGAAAAATAACATCGTCCTGCATGTAGCTTGGGCTCAGCGTCTGATCGTAGTCAAACACCAACGCAATGGTATTCTGTGCAATGGCCATAAGCTAGATTGTATGAATAGTTTGCGCTGGAGTCAATAACCAGCAAACGAGCCACTTACATAGAAACCAACAACATAGAATACCAAAATTTCAGTTCAATAAGCTGAAAATCGGTTCTGGTATTGACAGAGCAGTAACACACCTAAACCCCAAAGGCCCAACATCTGTTGAGCGTGGCTAGTGATTAATCGTCAATTTTCACCAGCCAGATGTTACGAAAGCGCACTGGATTTCCATGGTCTTGGATCTGGAGGGGCCCTGTGTCAGCATGTTTTTTGTACTCGGAAATCGAGTGTGGCCCACGCCAACCAGTTCCGCCCCATAGCTCTACGTTATCGTGGATGACATGCCCGTTGTGCACTACGTGGAACTTAGCACGGCGTGTGACTTCTCCCTTTTCGTTAAAAATCGGACGGTGGAATGTGATGTCGTAGGTCTGCCACTCGCCAGGTTTACGGCAGGCATT
>DPWT01000005.1 GCA_003527555.1 Verrucomicrobiales bacterium
AACAGTATTTATTAGTATGCCATTTGGATCGTATATCCTAATAGCTGGATAATATATTAGTTAGGGTTAGATCTTTGAGTTGTAAAGGTTTTACTGCTTGATGGGTGCGTATATCAGGAAAAAAATCGTGAGGCTGGGATTCGGGGGGTTACTTTGCTGATATACGTTACAAAAAATCGACATCGAACAGCTGAACGGGCAGGTAATTGCCCGTGGTGGTATGGTTGGTAAGGATTGGAAGACGTTACTTCTAACACAGCCAGAGCTGATACTCGGAGAACATGTTGCTGGGGTTGGCAGCTTTATGATGGTGACTGCGCTGTTGACGCTGCAAGAGTCTTTTTGGGTATGGTGCTGTCAAGATGACGGAGAATTCCCTACATGTAATAAATTGGTTAGGGGGTGCTGTGAAGAGCCGCTGGATGAGCTTTAGGGCTCATAGGTGCTTAAATGTAAATTGATGTTTGAGCAGGTGTAAAGATTTTGACTTCCTGGCGCAGGCTTTCTGGTAGGAATCACGGGGAATGTTGGAATATGTGATGGGGAATAAGAGAAATGGGGGTGTTGCAATTGTTGGTAATCTTTGAAAGAATAGCCTAAGAATTTATTATATAAGCAATAACTATGAATCATTCATCATCTCAAGAGACCCGACGCAGTTTTATCAAAAAATCTGCTGTCTTTGGTGGCTTAACCATTTTACCGGCCAATTTTGTATTGGGTCAGAATTCATCGAATGGAAATGCGCCGAGCGGTAAAGTTAACGTGGCATGCATTGGTATTGGTAACAAAGGGGCTGGTAACATCCAGATGCTTCACAGCTCAGGCCATTGTAATATTGTGGCGCTTTGTGACATTGATCTCAAAGGCAGGCATACTCAGGGAGCGCTGAAAAAATTTCCTAAAGCAAAGAGATTCACGGATTTCCGAAAAATGTTTGATGCAATGGCAGATGAGATTGACGCGGTGATTGTGTCGACGCCAGATCATGCGCATTTCGCGGCGACGATGCATGCGATGACACTGGGAAAGCATGTTTATACTGAAAAACCGCTCACGCACACATTCGGACAGGCACAGCGGCTCATGGACATGGCAGCAAATAATCCAAAACTTGCCACTCAGATGGGTAATCAGGGACACTCTGGTGCAAACTATTTTCAATTCAAGGCGTGGTCAGAAGGCAATGTGATGAAAGATATCACACGCGTTGCAGCCCACATGAACAAGCCGCGCCGCTGGCACGGTTGGGGTAAAGTGGTGAGTGAATACCCTAAGGACGAGATGCCTGAGGATATTAATTGGGAGCAGTGGATTGATAGCGCTAATCACGTGCATCCATTTTCTAAGCGACTGCATCCACAGGAGTGGCGTTCTTGGTATAACTATGGTAGTGGGTGCTTTGGAGATTGGGGGCCACATATTCTCGATACCGCACATCGTTTTCTTAAGCTCGGTCTGCCCCACACGGTTACGGCTGTAATGCGCAAGGGTGTCAACAAAAGTGATTTGGTTTATCCAGAGGAAACGACGATCAAGTTTGAATTTGCGAAGCGGGGTCCGGGACTTCCTGCGTGTGTTGTTGATTGGTATGACGGCACCGGTAATGTTCCTGTGCTTGAAGGTAAGTACACCACCGATGGTAAAGATAAGCTACTGAAGAGCCCAGGGAAGGTTTTATACGGTAAGGATATTGCTTTCCAAGGTGGTTCACATAGCTCGCCACTGCGGATCACATCACGTGAGAAATTCATGGCGATGCGTGAGTCACTACCAAAGTTTCCAGGAAAGAATTCACATCATTACGCAAACTTTTTACTGGCATGCAAAGGTGAAGAGGAAACTCGTTCTCCATTTGCTGTTTCTGGTTTGCTTACCCAAGTGTTCACCATTGGGGTGCTCGCGCAGCGTTTTGGCGGTGAGCTGAAGTTTGATGGTAGCTCGAAGATGATTACCAATAACAAGGCGGCTAATGCGTTGTTAGACCCTGCTCCACGGAAGGGGTGGGAGCAGTATTATAAGGTGTAATTTATATTAAAAATTACGAATTAAAAATGAGGTAGTTAGTCGTTCAACCGACTATTCGACTATCTAACTAAAAAGGGACGGCTTACGAGGCCGTCCCTTTGTCAGTACACCCGTGAGTGGATAGAGTGTGAATGGATAAATTAGATCTTTGTTACCAGTGGTCCCCAGCCGTCGCGCGGCTCGCGTGATGCGAGTTTGTTGATGGCGGGATCGTTGATGATGACGCCTTCCTTGTTGAGCACGAGCTTTTTTCCTGCGCGTGTGCTAAGATTGCCGAGCTGGATGTTTGCGGTCATGGGGCCTGCGTATCCGAAGTTTGATTGGCTAAACTCACGTGGTTTTTCACCGCGACATGCGATAAAGAACTCTTCGTGATGACCAGGTGACCGGGCGAGAAGCTCTTTTGGTTTACCGAACTCGCGGCGCTTAGTTTCTGGTATGAGGCGCGGGCTGTTCCAGTAGTCGCCTTGGACGAGTAACTTCCCTTTGGTGCCAACGATTAGGTTGCCTGTTTTTGGGAGCTCTCGTTTATCGACCTTGAGTTCTTCTGGGGTTTCCGGCATGTTAGGGTTTCCGTCTTTGTCCTTGCCCTCGTACCAGAATGTGTTGAACCCTGGGCGTTTTTCGGTGGCACGGTATGTCGCTTTGACGATCATACCAGCAGGGAATTGATCACCTACGGGTTCGGTCATAAAGATAGGTTCGCTTGATTCTGCATATCCGGGCTCTGTGAGAATATAGATACCATCGGTGGTGTGGCACGCCATGTCACCGAGGGCACCGGATCCGAAATCTACGACACCACGCCAATTGAAGCGGTGATATGCTTTTTCCTTGTAGGGGCGCATGGGCGCTGGCCCGACCCAGGCGTCCCAATTGACTTCAGGTGGTACTGGATCGCTACCCGCGGGGCGACCGCCACCCTGTGGCCAGACAGGTCGATTGGTCCAGGTGTGGAGCTCTTTGATATCACCGATGGCACCGGCTTTGTAATAATCGTAAACCATGCGCCAACCTGCGCCGGCGTGACCTTGGTTACCCATCTGCGTCACTACTTTCGGGTTAGCTTTGTAGGCTGCGGTGAGCATTTGGGCTTCCTTGACAGACCATGTGAGGGGTTTTTCAGTGTAGCAATGGATACCCATGGAGACGGCAGTCATGGATGGGGCGTAGTGGGTGTGGTCTGGGGTGGAAACAAAGACGACATCGAGTTCTTTACCATGTTTTTGGAACATTTCTCGCCAATCAGAGTAGCTGGCGGCTTGTTCCCAGCCGTTGAGTTCGGTGGCATTATTCCAGGCACGCTTGTCAATTTCTGCGAATGCGACGCACTGCAGCCCATGATCATGAGATCTTTTAAGGTGTATTTTTGCCCTGCCTCCTGTGGCGACGAAGCCGACCTGTAATTTGCTGTTGAGGTTTTGACCGCGAACGATTGACGGGAACCCGAGGGTAGAGGCGCCAGCAAGGCCGAGCTGGGTGATAAATTTTCTGCGATTTACTTGGTTGTTCATAGGAAGATCATGTTGTGTTTTGATGATAGAAATACGTGATGGGGGTGTGCAAGCTTGCAGTGAACTTTTTAGGTGATTCTATTTATTGGGGATGGTGGGGATGTTTTCGATGCCGATGGGCTTACGGTTCTTGGGTGCGCTACGGCCACTTTCCTTGAGATTGTTGAGTAGTGTTTGAAGCTGCACGCGCTTGTCGGGTTCTTTAAAAAACAGGTTGGTTGTCTCGCCGGCGTCGTTTGTTAGGTTATAGAGCTGTCCCGGTGCATCGGGTGCGGTCTCCTCGAGGGCGTATTTTTTTAGAATGCCTTTTTCGTAGCTGTTGCCTCCGGATCCTTTGTGGTCGAGGTATTTCCAATTGTGTAAACGAATTTGAAACTCACCGCGGAAACTTTGTGTTAGAAGGTGTGGACGGATAGAAACTTTTGGATCTTGGGTGCCGATCATTGCGGGGAGCATATCGAAGCTATCTGTTGCGGCGTTGTCGGGCAGTGTGTATCCTGTGATGGACGCGAGTGTTGCAAAGATGTCGGTGGTGTTGGTCATTTGGTTGGACACCTGACCGGCGGGAATTTTTCTTGGCCACCTTGCGATGAACGGCACGCGGTGTCCGCCTTCCCAGCCGTCTCGTTTAACGCCGCGCCATCCTCCCGATGGGTCGTGATGGTGGTCTTGCCTCATTAGGTCGGTGTGGACGGTCTCGGCGCCGTTGTCTGCGTTGAAGAGGATGATGGTTTCATCGTCAATACCAAGCTCGGTGACTAGATCGATTATGCGACCAACGAGCACATCGAGCTGGTGAACAAAGTCGCCTCGAGGGCCAGCTTTTGTGGCACCGTTAAACTCGGGGGCTGGCAGAACTGGGGCGTGTACGATCTGGGTGGAAAATACTGCGAAGAATGGTTTTTCCGGAGTCTTCTTGAGGTGATTGCTGATGAACTTACGTGTCTTCTCGTAGAAGAGGAGATCCGCATTCATAAATTCATAACCGGGTGACATCCAGCCGGCATCGTTATCCCACCTCCATTTGCCTCCGAGATTGGGAAGATCCTTTGGGTTATGGCGCTTACTGGCTGGGATGGGAACCATCCCGTTTTCGATGTAGATGTAGAGTGGATCGGTGGTGGGGCAGTTTGGTGTGACAAATGATTCATCGAAGCCACGCGCATTCGGGCCATCGACGAGAGGTGTGCTTTTTTCGTAGTCGATAAGTAGGGAGTTTTTGAATCCGCCGCTGAGCCGTTTGCCGTTTTTATCGCGCCAAGTGAGTCCGACGTGCCACTTGCCAAAGATACCTGTCCGGTAGCCTTTTTCCTTGAGCATGTCAGCCAGCGTGAGGGTGCCGGGTTTTAGGTAGCTTGGGCCGCCAGGGCCTTCAAATGCGCCGCCGCCGCGACCAGTAGAGCGATAAATTTGTTGTCCAGAGAATAGACCGTATCGAGAGGGTGAGCAGATGGTGGAGGGGCTATGGGCATCTGTGAAACGAATTCCCTCGGCGGCCATTTTATCGAGTCGAGGTGTTTTGTAAGCGGCTTTTGGGTTGTAGCATGACAGGTCTCCATACCCTAGATCATCGGCGTAGATGATAATGATATTAGGGTGTTTTGGTGCTGTGGATGCAGAGACGGAGCAAAAAGGGACAGCAAAGACACAGGCGATCTGGAAACCCAAGGTGACAATTCTGAATCTACAATGAGTTATCATACTGATGAGGATCATTTGTGATTGAGTCAGCGGCTACGGGTAGCCATGTAGATGCAGTGCCTGGCGCGTTTTGATTTCTCGTGCGATTTGGCTGCATATGCTTCGACGTGAAAGCCAGCTTTAATCAGACATTTCTTAAATTTTGGTGCAGGTTCGGAGAGCCAGTATGCGACGCAGCCGTCCGGTGTTAGGATGCTACGAATTTTTGCTAGGAAACCGGGAGAATACAGGCGTGAATTTCCGGCGGTAATCAGGTCGTCCGGTGTGTTGTCGATATCGAGCAAAAGCGCATCATAGCTGCCTTTGTTTTTGCTGGAAATGATATCAAACAGATCGCCCTGGGTAATTTTAGTACGTGGGTCTTCTAACAACGGTCCGTTGTGCTCGACAAGAAATGTCCGGTTCCACTCGATCAACGGTGGCATGAGCTCGGCAACTTCGACTGTTGCTGGTTTGCCAACCAGCTCCAGTGTGCGCCTTAGGGTAAACCCGAGCCCTAGTCCGCCGATCAGAATTTTTGGGTGTTTAGGTCTTGTAGATTTGCCCTCATAGAGTTTTTTGCAACCGACCTCAGCAAGCATTTCCTCGGAGAAGGTGAGCGCTGTGCTCATGAGCTCGAAGCCATTGTACTTGAGGTAAAACTTTCCATCATGTTTGTGCAGTGAAAAAACGGTGCCGTCGGACATGGTGGATTCACCGAGTTTCACGTAGGGCTTCATGGATTGGAACTTCTACTAAAACATGTCGCTAAACAAGTATCTTCAATACCGTTGGTGAATTATTGTGATAGGCAAAATTATTTTGCCGAGATGGTCACCTTGACGGGCTCACCCCATGTCCGGGCAATAGGGCGGGCGGTGACAACAATTTCACCTTCTTCACCCGTTGGTGCAACAATTGCCAGAGCCATACCGTTGAAGGCTCTAACGGATCGCGACTGGAAGCTTTCGTGGCTGAGCGGATCGCCATTACCGGTCGCGATGATACGACCGGGTCCTTTGACACTGAGGGTCATCCAGTTGTTTGCTTTCGGGCAGAAATTGCCATCTTTATCCTGAAGGCGCACGGTGATATATGAGAGGTCTTTACCCTTGAGGTTGAAGACGGTTTTATCAGCATCGAGGGAAATTTGAGCAACGGAGCCGGCGGTGCGTTTCGTTGTGGTGGCGACTACTTTGCCGTCTTTGGTTGCCACAGCTTTCAGCTCCCCGGGGGCGTAGGGGACGAGCCACTGCATGTGCATGTCGTGTTCCTTGGTGAAGGTTCTAACGCCCAGTGATTTTCCATTGAGGAAAAGCTCCACGCTATCGCAGTTTGTGTAGCACCAGACCGGAACAATGGTGCCTTCCTTGCCGGGCATCGTCCAGTGGGGCAGCATGTGAACCATCGGCTTTTCCGTCCACTGGCTCTGGTAGAAATAGTAAGTATCTTTTGGGAAGTTACAGATGTCGATGATACCAAAATTTCCAATCACGCGCGGCCAGCCGCCTGACTCGCCGATGTAGTCGAATCCTGTCCAGCGGAACTCACCAAAGAAGTAGGGGAGGTTTTTGGTGAGTCGCCAAGAGTCGCGGCCAGTAATTCTAACACCTGCGTTGTCATAGGATGATTCATACCATGGGTTTGTTTCGGGAAATACCTCTTTTTTAACGAGTGGGGTGGGTTGGTATTTTCTGATACGGAACTTTCCGTTTGTCCGGTATTCGCCACGGGTCTGTAATGTGTGAGGCACCTCGGAGGCATACATCAGCCGGTCGGGGAATTTCTTTTTGTCGTTCTCATACTCGTAGCAAGAGTTGCCACCACCATTGTAACCGACGACATCGAGAAGCTGGAGGAAGCCGGTTTTATTCGCACCGATGGTGAAATTGCAGCCCACGGTGACGAGCCGTGTAGGGTCGTGTTTGTGGCAGAGGTCTTGTAGCCATTTAACGGTTTCGAGCTCGCCGTATTTCTGTGCTTCGGGGACTTCGTTACCGACGCTCCACATTACGACACATGGATTGTTGCGGTCGCGGCGGATGTGATCGATGAGGTCTTTTTCCGCCCACTTATCGAAGTAGAGGTGGTAGCCTTTGGATGCTTTTCCTTTGTTGTTTTTACTGGAAACGAGCGTGCCGTCCTCAAAGAACCAGCCACGGCGCCACTCGTCGAAAGTTTCGTTGATCACAAGGAATCCCATCCGGTTGCAGAAATCGAGAAGCTCGGGGCATGATGGGTTATGCGCGGTGCGGATTGCGTTGCAGCCCATCTCCTTAAGCATGCGTAGGCGTCTTTCAAGTGCCTGGTCCCAGAGGGCGGCGCCGAGTGGTCCAAGGTCGTGGTGGTTACACACGCCTTTCATGATGGTGTTTTTACCATTCACAATCAGACCTTGCTTGGCATCGATGACGATGGTGCGGAATCCGAGCGGGCTTTCATAGCGGTCGATGATCGTGTTGCCATCGCGCAGCTCGGTAACAACGGTGTACATGTTTGGCGAGTCGGGTGACCAAAGTGCTGGTTTAGCGACACTGAACTGCTGGTTGATGATTTGTTCTTTTCCTGAGGCCAGATTTAGTTTGTCACCTTGTGAGGCGACTTTTGACCCCTCGGAGTCGATGACTGACTGAATGACGTGGATTGATTTTTCCTGTTTGTATTCGTTACGAATGGTTGTGCGGATAGAGACCTTGGCGCGCTCGGGAGTAATTTCAGGGGTGCTGACTTGGGTGCCCCAGTGGGCGACATGTAATTTGTCCGTGATGGTGAGCCAGACGTGGCGGTAGATACCTGATCCGGTGTACCAGCGTGTCGATTGCTGGAGTGAGTTGTCGACACGCACGGAGAGGATGTTGTCGCCATTGGGGTCGAGGTGTGGAGTCAGGTCGTATTGCACACCGGTGTAGCCGTATGGTCGCTTACCGAGCCGGTGGCCATTGATCCAGACCTCGCCGTTCATGTAGATGCCGTCGAACTCGACGAAGACTTTTTTCCCGCTGACGCCTGCGGGCGTTTTGAAGACTTTTCGATACCAGCCGATGCCGCATGGCAGATAACCACCCTGTGCTTTGCTGACGTTATTTGCATCAAACGGCCCCTCGATACTCCAGTCGTGCGGCAGGTTGAGTGTTCTCCATGTCGAGTGATCGTAGTCCATTGCCTCAGCTCCTTTTGCGTCGTGTTTAAGAAACAACCAATCAGCATCGAAACTCTCGCGCACGCGTGGTGGGGAGCCAGCGGATTCTGCGGCTACATGAGAATAGATGGAGCAGAAAACGAGTA
>DPWT01000011.1 GCA_003527555.1 Verrucomicrobiales bacterium
ACAACAAGCCCGAGCATCAAACGATCATTGTAGAGACGAAGAAAGAACTCGCCCGCCTGCGCAAGAGCTATCAGGACGACAGCAAGGTCTCCGTCAAAGACAAGGCCTGGCAGAACAAATTTTGGAAGGTAAAATAAGCTTTAGAACTTATCCGTCACCGCACCCGTTGAGGCGGATGTCACCGTGTGGGCATACTTGGCGAGCACACCACGCGTATAGCGGGGCTCATACGGTTGCCAGTCGGCCTTGCGGGCTTCGAGCTCCTCATCGGATAGATTCACACTGATGGTGTTTCCTGCGGCATCGATGGTGATTTCGTCGCCATCCTTGAGTAAGCCAATGGGCCCACCAACGTGCGCCTCGGGAGTAATGTGACCAACGACAAATCCGTGGCTACCACCAGAGAAACGACCATCGGTGATAAGCGCCACCTTGTCGCCAAGGCCACGGCCCATCACGGCACTGGTCGGCCCTAACATTTCACGCATCCCCGGGCCACCTTTCGGACCTTCACGGCGAATGACGATCACATCGCCATCAACGATCTTGCCTGCAAGAATCGCCTTCATGCCATCCTCTTCGCAATCAAACACCTTCGCGGAACCAGTGAAACTATTGCCCTCCTTGCCAGTGATCTTGGCAACCGCACCCTCAGGCGCGAGATTGCCGTAGAGAATACGCAGGTGGCTGTCTTTTTTGATCGGGTTATCGAGCGGACGAATGATATCCTGATCAGCAGGATACTCAATCGTTGAGTTAGCGAGGTTTTCGGCCATGGTTTTGCCCGTGACCGTCATGCAGTCACCGTGCAGCAGACCTTCAGCCAGAAGCATTTTCATCAGCGGAATCGTACCGCCAATTTTTACAAGCTCGGACATCACATACTTACCGCTCGGCTTAAGGTCGGCGAGCATCGGCACCTTTTTCCCAATCTCAGTGAAGTCATCGATATTAAGCTCAACTTCACAAGCATGCGCCATGGCAAGCAGGTGAAGTACGGCATTGGTAGAACCACCGAGGGCGATGACGACTGTGATCGCATTTTCAAATGCTTTACGAGTGAGGATGTCGCGCGGAAGAACCCCCTTATCCATCATGTTGAGCACCGCGGCTCCTGCATCAAAGCAATCGCGCATCTTGTCCTCGCCTACCGCGTCTTGCGCCGAGCTGTTAGGAAGCGACATCCCAAGGGCCTCAATCGCACTTGCCATCGTGTTCGCGGTATACATACCCCCACAGGAGCCCTCGCCAGGGATAGCATTCTCCGTGACTACTTGAAGCTCCTCATCAGAGTATTCACCGGCGGCGTGTTTGCCGACAGCTTCAAAAACAGAAACGATATCGAGATCTTTTTCCTCCCCTTTAATACTAGCGCAACCGGGCTGAATAGTTCCTCCATAAACAAAAATACCAGGGCGGTTCAAACGAGCCAAAGCAATGATGCAGCCGGGCATATTTTTATCACAGCCACCGATAGCGACCACACCGTCCATTCCCTCGCAACCGATCACAGTCTCGATAGAATCGGCAATCACCTCACGTGAAACGAGTGAGTATTTCATCCCCTCGGTCCCCATGGAGATACCATCGGAAATAGTGATGGTGTTAAAAATAACCGATTTCCCACCAGCGGCATCAACGCCCTTGGCGGACTCCTTGGCGAGTCGGTCGATGTGCACATTACACGGCGTCACCTGACTCCATGTCGATGCCACACCAATTTGCGGCTTATCAAAATCATCGTTACTAAAACCCACAGCATGCATCATCGCACGTGAAGGTGCGCGGTCGGGACCATCAAAAACTTGTGAGGAATACGGGCGGCGTTCGTCAGACATGGCAACGTGCTAATGCATCCCCGCAAAGATGTAAATAGGCAAGTGTAGTGCTGTGCCGCCTTCATCGTATTTTTCAGGACTCATCCAATGCGCATGACCCAGAAACGTGATAGTCCCGTCAACAGCAAGGCATGCTTAGTGCTCACGCTCGACAACAACGACCGCGTAAATACTTTGCGAAAC
The DNA here is from genome assembly GCA_003527555.1 of Verrucomicrobiales bacterium. GTDB lineage: Bacteria > Verrucomicrobiota > Verrucomicrobiia > Verrucomicrobiales > Akkermansiaceae > Oceaniferula. The sequence goes on from DPWT01000011.1 coordinate 2,022, forward strand.
AAACAAATTCCCAGCAGAGGTCAGCTGTATTTTAGATTGGCATTCCTCGACACCGAGTAAAGACTCTATCCATGGCCGAACCACCCACAAAACCCAAGGCAACAAAGCACCCACTACGTAATACACGGGCGCTTCAAAACGCACTTGTAAAGTGGTTTGAAAAAGAAGGGAAAAGCTACCCATGGCGCGACACCACCGACCCGTGGGCAATCCTAGTTTCGGAAATCATGCTACAGCAGACGCAAGTTGCCACTGTCTTGGGTAAAGGCCACTACACACGCTTCATGGCGCTATACCCAACACCTCGAGATATGGCGGAGGCCACCGAACAAGAGGTTCTCACTGCCTGGGAAGGACTAGGATACTACCGCAGGGCCCGAAACCTACATGCAGCTGCACGCACCATCACACGCGCCCACAGTGGCATTTTCCCTCGCAAATTCGAAAAAATTCGCGCACTCCCAGGCATCGGATCATACACAGCTGGGGCAGTAGCATCATTTGCATATAACGAGGCACAACCAATTGTTGATGCTAATGTCGCTCGTGTGTTTTCTCGCCTTTTCGACTTTCAGCAACGCATTGATACAAGTTCAGGAAATAATCAGCTGTGGCAATGGGCTGAAGACTTACTATTTAGGAAAAACCCGCGTCACTATAACTCGGCTTTAATGGAACTAGGGCAGAGTTACTGCTCAAATAAATCACCCAATTGCTCGCACTGCCCTGTAAAACATTTCTGCCAGTGCATGAATCCTACGACTCTACCGATTAAGAGATCCAGTGCCAAAATTACTCGCACTAACGAGTTTGCTTTTTTTTCGCAGGACTGCCATGGTCGCGTATTGTTAGAAAAACAAGCTGAAGGAAAACGACGACAAGGCATGTGGCACCTGCCGCGTCGCGAACATCAAGACACTCTTGATCTATCACTTGCACTAAAAACAAGCTACAGTATCACTCGCTACCATGTCACATTACGCGTTTACCATATCCATGAAAGCCTCGTGGAATTAGATAACAACTCACAATGGCACCACCTCAACGCGCTGGAAAATCTACCCATGCCCAGCCCAGATCGGCGAGCACTCATCTCACTACTAGAATAGGCTTTCCATCTTGCTTCGCCGACTGTTCTCGCTCACCATCGTGTCGTGCTTCATAAGGCTTTCATCCTCGGCGCCGGACTGGGAACCCGTCTACGCCCGCTGACCAACGTGCTACCCAAGCCGCTGGTCCCCGTTTTCCATGAGCCGATGGCGAACTACGCGCTGCGCCATTGTCAATCTGCGGGTATTTCAGAATTCGCGATCAACACCCACCACATCCCAGATGCGTGGCAAAAAACTTATCCAACTGGTGAGTTTGCAGGCTGTCCGCTGCGCTTTTTTCACGAGCCTATTCTTCTGGAAACAGGCGGCGGCATCCGTAACATTGCCTCATTTATCGGCACCGATCCCCTGCTCGTATACAATGGCGACATCTTCACCGATATCAATATTTCTAGGCTCATCGAGGCACATGAGCAATCTGGAAATATAGCCACGCTCGCACTCCGATCCCACGGCGCCAACTGCAACGTAAATATCTCAGGCAAATACGTATCCGACATGCGTAATATCCTCGGGGATACGCCCGGCACTCATCAGTTCACGGGCATATACTGCCTGGAGCCAGAAATCTTATCACTGATCCCAGATATTGATATTGTCTCGATCGTACCGGCATTCATCGAATTAATAAAACAAAACAAACTAGGTGCCGTGGTGCTCGATGATGGTGACTGGTTTGATATCGGCGACCCAAAAGCCTACAGAGATGTTCACCAGCATCTGCGAAAAAATCGTACGGATGCCATTCATCCAGATGCTATTATTGACCCCAGTGCCAAAATAGATTGTGGAACTTGCGTGATCAGTCCCGGCGCCAAAATTGGCAGAAATGTGCAGCTTCATGACACTATAGTCTGGCCAAATGCTACCGTCGACGCCAATAGCCAATACGATCACGCAATCATCACATAGTCTTTCTGTCTTGCATCTTATCCATTGCCTCTTACACCCACCCCATGCCAGCTGACACCCTACTGACTGCCGTCCGCACACACCTTGAGCTCGGACCCACACACACCTGTGTGATGGAGCCCATTACCAAAGGCGCCTCTGGTCGTACAATCATTCGATTAAAGCCAGATGGATTCCCTACATACATCGGTATCCATTATACTATGGAGAGGAAAGATAACGCTAACTACCTTCCTGTCTCAGATTTTCTTCGTGATGCTGGCTTCAACGTACCAGAGGTGCTCTATGATAATCCGGGCAGACGTGTAGCGCTGATTGAGGATCTGGGAGATAAGGATCTACTCAGCATGAAGGACGAACCTTGGGAAAAACGTGAGCCGATCTACCGGTCCGCCTTTGAGCAGCTCGATAAGCTTTTCTATACCCGTGCTCCAAAGGATCTACAATTCCAGCCCGAATTCGATGAGGCAATGTACCGCTGGGAACAGAACTACTTTTTTGATCAACTCGCAGATGAATACCTCGGGATGAATCCAGTCATCGTCGATGAACTTGCCGAGCATCCTGCTCTGTACCAAATGGCTAAAGACCTGGGTGCCTCGTCACGTAATTTAGTACACCGTGACTTTCAGAGCCAAAATATTATCGCTAACGATGGCAAGGCCTGGCTCATCGATTTTCAAGGTATGCGACGTGGTCGGCAGGAATATGACCTCGCATCCCTTATTTACGATCCTTACATGAACCACTCCGCCGAGGAACAGCAGAAGTTATTAGATCTCTGGGAAGACGTTTCCGAGGAGGAACCGATGGCTCCTATCATGCAAAAATGCGCCACGCAGCGGCTAATGCAGGCATTGGGGGCATATGCAAAAATTGGTCGCCAACCCCACCAAGAATGGTATTTACAGCATATCCCGACCGCCGCTAATATCCTGCGTGGCATTATAAAGGGTTCCGACCTCGAGGAGCCATTGCTCCCAGTGCTTGATGAAATCAAATAACCAAAGATCTCAATTATTCATCACCACCCTCGCATTATGTGTCGGCTTAGGGATGCTTTTGGGGGGACAAAAGATCGAGTGGGTAAAACTTTTTGACATAGCCATTGTCAGAGGTGTTGATGTCACACCAAACACGTTGCATGAATACGACCCAGCAACGCAAAACATCTCGACTCAATCACTTGTCACCAATTACGAGAGCTCCAAAACATTTCAAAAAGTCATTATCAATAATGACCCAGAACGTATCTTCGAAAACAACCCTCCGTCAGCTCTCGACTACGCTGTGCTCTTGGAAAGCTTATACAACCGTGGATACCGGCACGCCAATATTACAACACGGCTGCACTGGGATGATAATCCAGAGCTCCTCGCTGAAGGGCTAAAACTACGCCTCGCGTTATTTAATTCAGTGGTAATCCCACTCGCAGTCACCCGTGGCCCCAACACCAGCGCTTTACCGCCAATGCTAATGCGCACAATCATTCCAATCTCACAAATCCGCGGTGATACTCGATACGTTCCGCTAGTGAACCGCCTAGCTATAGCAAATCACATCATAGGCGACGCCGAAAATGTCTTAGCTGGCTTCTACAAAATAGAGAGTAATCCACCAAGTAAAGGCCAAACGGCGATGCTCGCACGCTGGAACGACAAAGGAATAATACCTTCATACGAATTGCTCACAATCATGCAGGCACATTCAGTCTTACCGAGTCAGGTTACAATACATTGCGGCAAAAACATCAGACTGGGTAAAAATGGTCCAGTGATCGAGATCGATAGATACGGTCAAACGACCACAGCAAACCCATCAAAAAAAAGCATTTCACTACCACCACTGCAGGCAGACAAGCTCATCACACAACAGAAATCATCAACCACCGATGATTCAATTGCCCTGATCCACGCCAAAGGAGAGCGCACAGAGCCAACAAACACTATCGATCTTGAACGTCTCAATGAGACACTCACAATGGCCTATGCATATCCGGTGCTGAATGAAGGCATAACCCACCAGTTGCTTCCACGTTGGGCGAAACTTGTCATTCTTGTTGATTTAGCAATCATCGTCTATGCGCTAAGCTCTCTGAGCCAAAGATATAGGCACCTTGGTTTTGCCCTCACCGCAGCTATCACCCTGCCCCTGCTCTACGCGTTGATGAACCTCACTCAGCACTGGATGGCATTATCCTCGCCTCTCGCCATGCTTCTAACTGGTTGGCTCATGACATTTACGAATCATTACAAAACACCGGCGATCCCAGAACAAACTATCGCTGCTAATCTCGGTAATTAATAACAAGGACGGGCAAACAACTTATCCTGTCTATCGGCCAAATTGCCGAACACGAGTAGGCCGGCGTGCCAACAGATAAATTAGAGCACCAATCCAGCCAAGGAGGGCGATCACGATAACCCAAGTCACTTTGTCATTTCCTTGATCTGATTCCTTGGTGATACAGTCAATTAGCATCCAAATCCAAAAACCTATCATTAGCAGGCTGAAAAGCCCAATGACCAACACAATAACCAGTTCTGGAGATACCATTTGACCAATTACACAGCACTATTGGCATGCGGAGTTCAATGCTTATAGAATATGAAAACTCTAATCCTGTTCGGAGTCTGATTCATGCTCAGATGCCTTTCCAGTTCCTTGCACCAATTCGTCCTCATCATTGAACTCCATATCTTCATCACCTTGGTCATCAGGGTCAATCAGGTTACCATGGCTGAGTAAGAAATGACGCTTCTGCTGCGGCTTCGGCAGAGGTGACAGCATCATTGTAGCAGCTCGCCCAGCAAGGCGAGGCCGCTGATCAACGTTTGCCATATCCTTAATATCTTCACCTACCTTTTTCAGCGCCTCAATACCAATCTCTTTGTGCGCATTCTCACGCCCACGAAACTGAAGCCGCACGCGCACCTTATTCCCCTGTTCAAGAAATTGTTCAGAACGCGCCATCTTAATATCATAATCGTGCTTGTCAGTTCCAACACGCAGCTTAATTTCTTTAACACGGGTGACCGACTTCGCCTTCTTTTTCTTCAGCTTAGACTGCTCGTATTTATATTTTCCGTAGTCACAAACACGACAAACCGGAGGTTTAGCATTCGGCGCAACTTCCACGAGGTCAAGCCCGACAGATTTGGCTTTGTCAACAGCTTCTCTTGCGCTCATGACGCCGAGCTGTTGATCTTCATATACGACACGCACCTTGGGCGCACGAATATAGTCATTGACTCTGGTTAGGTCACGACGACCGCGGTAGGGTTTCTTTTTTGGTTTAGCTATGGTGTTCTCCTTTAGTTGTTTGTTGGAAAATATTATACTTGGCGAAAAATCAGAGCAAAAGAATAGAGCAAATCACTCCGATCTGCTAGGTAAGAAAATATGCCAAAATCAATACGCATAAAAAAATCAACAGCCACGAGCGGGATCAAAGCTCCCGGTTAGCGATTTCCTGTTGGATATTACGGACAAATTCATTGACTGGCATGGCACCCAAATCATCTCGATCTCGGTGTCTAACGGAGACCGTGCCACTTTCCGCTTCACGTGCTCCGATGATTATCATATAGGGCACACGGTCTAGCCTGGCAAGACGAATTTTCGCTCCCACTTTGTCAGCATTTCTATCAGCACTAACACGCACACCAGCATCAGCCAATGCCGCCACGGCATCATTTGCGGCATCATTGAACTTTTCAGAGATAGGCAATACCCTAACTTGCTCAGGCGCAAGCCAGGTTGGAAATTTCCCTTCGAAATGCTCAATGAGTAAACCAGTAAAGCGCTCAAGCGATCCAAACGGCGCACGGTGTATCATTACCGGCCGGTGAGGTTTGTTATCCGCCCCTATGTAAGACAGGTCAAATCGCTCAGGCAAATTGTAATCTACTTGCACGGTGCCGAGCTGCCAGTCACGGCCAATAACATCCTTAACCACGAAATCGATCTTCGGCCCATAAAAAGCCGCCTCCCCCTCCTCCTCGGTATAATCTACACCCAGTGTCTCCACCGCCTGGCGTAGGGCGTCTTCCGCTTTGTCCCAGTTCTCGGCATCACCAACGTATTTATCGCTATCGGGATCACGTAGTGATAACCGCACACTGTATTCGTCCATACCAAGCGTCTGAAGAACTTTTTTCACCAGCGCTAGGCAACTCTCAACCTCCTCTGCAACCTGATCCGGCGTGCAGAAAAGATGAGCATCATCTTGAGTAAATCCACGCACACGCGTCATGCCACCCAGCTCACCCGACTGCTCCCAGCGATAGACTGTTCCAAACTCCGCCAGCCTGATGGGAAGATCACGGTAGCTGTGATGATCACTAGCATAAATTTTGATATGATGCGGACAATTCATAGGCCGCAGCATGTAACCCTCGATCGTACCCGTGTTCAGACCATTCGTGAGTGCGGAGCACGTGGCATTTTCATCAGATAACTTGTCCAGGGCATCACGCTCCGGAATTGCAGCAAACTGACTCTCTTGGTAATATGGAAAATGACCCGACGTCCGATAGAGATCCAACTTACCTATATGCGGCGTAAATACCTGTGAGTAACCCTGCTTATCCAGCTCACCAGTGATAAAATCTTGGAGTGCACGGCGCAACAATCCACCTTTGGGCTTCCACAGGATCAACCCCTGACCCACCGCCTCATCAATATGAAAAATCCCCAGCTCCTTACCGAGCTTCCGGTGATCGCGCTTCTTTGCTTCTTCTAGTTTTTCAAGATGCTCAGTGAGCATGGTCTTATTCTTAAAACACGTCCCGTAAATACGCTGAAGCTGCGGACGAGTATTGTCACCCTTGTAAAACGCACTCGCCACACTCATTACCTTAAATGCCTTACAGTTCCCTGTCCGTCCCACGTGCGGACCAGCACAAAGATCCCAGAAGTCACCATTCTTAAAAATCGAGATTTCCTCATCCTCAGGAATATCATTAAGTAAATCCACCTTGAATTGACTCGCCGCGTCGCGCTCAGACAACGCACCAAGTCGCCCGACCTTCGCCAGCGTCATCGCCTCATCACGTGAAACCACCATCTTTTCAAAAGTCTGGTTCTCCTTCACAATCTTCTTCATCTCGGCCTCAATCTTCTCGAAATCATCCGGCGTAATCGAGTGCTTCAGATCGATGTCATAGTAAAACCCAGAATCAACCGGTGGCCCGCCCGCAAGCTGCGCATCCGGCCAAATTCTTAACACAGCCGTGGCGAGCACGTGCGCACACGAGTGCCTTAGTCGCTCTAGGTCGGACATCTGGTGACGCTCATCTAGCGTCTTACGTTCATGGTTCTCAGACATTGCGGCGCAAAAAAGCCACCATGGGCGAGGATTTGCAAGCATTTACGGGGAGGTATTTTGACAGTCTTAAGATGATTTAAAGAAAACTTATAACCACATAGACAGTAAGGCGATGCTCACAATCGCATTGTACGTTTACTGTGGATTAATTGATCCATGGCTATTTGAGCGATCAAACACCACATCTCTGCCATCAAAGCCTACCTATGGCACCCTTGGAAACTTAGAGAAGTCGGGCTCGCGTTTTTCGATGAAAGCATTTTTACCCTCTTTACCCTCCTCACTCATATAATATAGCATGGTGGCATTACCGGCGAGATCCAACAACCCCATTTGGCCATCACAATCAGCATTCAATGCAGACTTCAGGCAGCGCATCGCTATAGGTGAGTGCTGGAGCATTTCACGGCACCATTTGACGGTTTCGGTTTCCAAATCAGCGAGCGGCACCACGGTGTTCACCAACCCCATCTCTAACGCTTGCTCGGCGGTATACTGCCGACACAAATACCAAATCTCACGAGCTTTTTTCTGACCTACGATTCTCGCCAAATAACTCGACCCTAGTCCACCATCAAATGATCCCACCTTGGGTCCAGTTTGGCCAAAAATCGCGTTGTCGGCAGCGATACTTAAATCACAAACCACATGCAAAACGTGACCACCACCAATGGCGTATCCAGCGACCATGGCGACAACGGGTTTTGGTAGATTCCGGATCTTGCGCTGCACATCGAGGATGTTCAATCGTGGCACTCCATCACCACCGATATAGCCCGCATGTCCGCGCACTTTTTGATCCCCACCCGAGCAGAATGCCTTATCACCAGCCCCGGTAAGAATGATGACCCCAACTCCAGCGTCCTCGTGCGCGAGATCCAGGGATTTAAGTAGCTCCTGGGTGGTCTCCGGTCGGAATGCATTTCGCACTTCTGGCCGGTTGATGGTGATTTTGGCGATTTGTCCATCCTCTGATTTCTCATAAAGGATGTCTTCAAAGTCGTGTGCTGATGTCCACATAATTTCAAATATTAAGTTTTAAGTGCTAAGTTTCAAGTGCTTTGACAGGAATAGTTGGCAATGATCGGAAAACTCATCGAGCTTTTCCCAATGAACTCGATGACCGCAATCAGCGATAACCTCATGCTCGCCGTGCTGGAGTTGAGACACAGCAGAATGGGCAACGGCAGTAAACTTCTCATCACGCTCGCCTGTCAGCCACAGCACAGGGCATTCTATGTCCTGCAAACGAGAGGAAAGATTTTGCTGATCGCCGAGCGACCAATCAATAAATGACCTAGCAATGGATGCGCGGCGATCTCTAAGAGAGCTACGATCCGGCATCGTGACTCCGGATAACACACTTTGGGAATTCCATTGATCAAGAAAATCACCCCAATCACTTCTGAGCGTGAGAGCCGACCACTCAGCATCTTTCTTACGGCGCGCAGCCCGCTCAAGCTCAGATTTCAGACCCGTATGCGCAGAGACGATGATAGCCGCCTTCCAAAAATGAGGTCGCGCTAACAATGCATGCAGCGCAAGCCGCCCACCCATCGAATATCCCAACAAAACTGGCTCTGGATCAACACGACTGATTTCCTCTGCGAGTGTGTCTCCAAATTTCTCCAACGACATAGGACAGCAATCGAGGAAGCGCCATAAATCAATACGGCGAACCTCACCGTGTGATGTACTCACCTTTTGGGCAAAATCACGCCAGTCCGCCGAGCTTCCGACGGCTCCGTGAAGTGCCCAAATCATTTTTAATAAAATTAGATTAGAGTGACTTTAAACACTCGTGAATGGCGTCAAATTGCGGCAAATCTCCTGGACTGTCATTCACTTCCGCATATCGCACCGTGCCTGACTGATCTACCACGAAAGCTGATCGTTTTGGCACGCCTCCCATAATAAGATTTTTCTCAGGAAGAAAGGAATCATAGGCACAGCCGTAGGCTTTTGCCGCCTCGTGTTCGTAGTCACTGAGTAAGGTAATTCCAATACCTTCTTTGTCTGCCCATGCTTGCTGAGCAAAAGGATTATCTCCGGAGATACCCACCACTTTAGCATTCAGAGCCTCATACACGTCCAGCCCTTGAGTTACTGAACAGAACTCCTCAGTACAAACGCCTGTGAATGCCATTGGCACAAACAAAAGAACCACATTAGATTTTTCCGTTAGGGATGAGAGGCTGACTGTCTGCGGCCCCTCGGACGTTAGTGTGACTAGGTTAAATTCGGGTGCTTGATCTCCTACTTGAATGTTCATAATGGGGGGAATATATGTGTACTTCTCAAGTTGGCAAGAAACAACCTCGTTACATGTCTACCCATCTCACCTATTTACATTTTCTTCTCCCATCGAGAGCGTACACGCTGAAGTTCTAGGAGAGATGGACGCAGCACTAGCAATCTGCTCGCTAATAACCACCCAGCCATGGCACCACCAAAGTGGCATGCATGGCTGATAACAAATAGCCCTGAACCACCGTTTTCTGAGATGATTTTTCCCATATGTGAGAAAACTGGAACATTAAGCGCAGGAGTCATCAGCAAAAGCAGTAGCATCGCCAAAAGTATTCCAATACCAAGGTTCTTTCGACTCACTCGAAAAGGCCACACCCTAGAAGCAGGTGAAAGTGTCGTCAGGGTCAGTAACAACGCTAGGCAACCACCAGAAATCCCGACCAATTGAGTGCCGGGGTAACCTCTACCCATCACTACATAATCTATTACAAGGTGTAACAATCCACCAACAAACACGCCTACCATCACAATCAATACAAATTTCTTCTGTCCCAAAATATCGATTACTCTGCCGCCAACGACCCAGAGCATAAGTAAGTTGGCAACCAAATGAAACCAACCCCCATGAGCTAACGCATAAGTCACTATCTGCCACAAATGCCACTGGGAGATACCGATCCATGATAATCCCAGCACTAAATAATTATGCTCCAACTCCGCCGTGACGAATCCACTTTCATCAACCATGCTACCGAGCCAAAATTGCACAAGAATAGCCAACACCGTGAATGCTGTCATAAAGTCAGCACCCGGCAACGGAAACTTTATGTAAGATAAATAGCGACGATATATAGGCATTGAGCTTACAGTCTATACACGTGCGATATACCATCACCACAGAGTAATACACTAAATATCATACTAAATATGATTGCCAAGCTTGGTCGGAGAACTACCCGCAATGGCCACGAGCTAACAAAAAATGATCACAAAACTTACCGAGTTCTCATTTAGCTCGCGGCTCGGCTTTCACTCTCGATCCTGCTCCGGCCGAGGTGACGAATGGGCCTCCTTCAAGAGGTGCTTCGCCCGTAAATGCCACGTCCGGCATCTCACTTGGCTTTCCAGCCAATGGAAACTCTTTACGCAATGGATGATAAGTATATCCCTCCCACATGAGGATACGGCGCAAATCAGGATGGCCTGAGAACTTGATACCCATCATGTCCCAGATTTCTCGCTCATGCCAGTCAGCCGTTGCCCAGAGATCACTAACTGTTGGGACCTCTTCGCTCTCGGCGATATGAGTTTTGACTCGCAGATGCACGGAGTCGTCCAGCGTTGCAAGTTCATAAACGAGTGCAAACCGTGGGTCATCACCACTGTTATCGACACTTGAAGCATCGAGCAACATATCGAAATCTAACTCGTTTTTACAATACTCCATGACCAAACGAAAATCAGCAGGTGCCACTGTGACAGTGTGCTCACCACGAAACTCAAGTACGGTCGTGCCCTCAAATTTTTCTGATATCGTCTGGGCGGCTTGATTGGTATTCATGTTACGCTATGTGAGTAATTAAGATACAAGAGACTCTGACTTCAAATCAACTGTGGACTCCTCACCGTCAATCTTCTCCTGTAGCTTCATCAAACCCTCGATTAGGGCTTCGGGACGTGGTGGACATCCTGAAATGTAAACATCAACAGGCAAAAGCTGATCAATTCCTTGGAGCACGGCATAACTGCGATACATTCCGCCACTTGATGCACAGGCACCCATCGCAATACACCACTTCGGTTCAGGCATCTGATCCCAAACACGTTTGACCGCCAGCGCCATTTTGTATGTAACAGTTCCCGCCACAATCATCACATCACTCTGACGCGGCGAGAAACGCATCACTTCGGAACCAAAACGAGAAATATCAAACCGCGATGAAGCAGTCGCCATAAGCTCAATTGCGCAACACGCCAATCCCATGGGCATTGGCCAGAGTGAGTTCTTACGCATCCAGTTGATAGCCGCATCAACTCTGGTAATGATGACATTTCCTTCTATCTTAGAGTCGTAAGCGGCGTGCGCCAACTCACTGCGAACAGCTGCCGCAGCATTGAGATCTTCGGCCGCGTCGCCACTAACGCTCAGACTTGCTTTTGATGTTGTCATAATTTGTTAATTACTGATGAGCGCACACTACCCACGGAAACCACCATCACAAGTCCTTTTCCATGTATTTTAATCCCATTGCAACCTAGATTTCATTGCCACCGGATAAGCCCATTTTTTTCATTTTTAGGCTTACCACATCAATATACACCGTATATAACCCTTTCCTACATCCCATGGAATTATTGTGTTTCTCAAAGCGTTGGCATTTGCCGCGCACCCTAATCATGTGTGTGTTCAGTATGAGCACACCCATTTTCGTGTCTGGCCTGAACGCCCAAGACTCTGCTGTACAAAAAGAACTTAATCGCAGAATCGCCAACGCTCAGAAGGCAAATGATCTTTTGAAACAAGGTGATTTATCCTACAAAAAAGCCGATTACAAATCAGCAGTCAAACATTACTCACAAGCATATGATTTACTGGCGCCTGGGGCAATGACGCACGAAATACGCCAGGCAACATCTAATCGCTACGCTACCGCTGCTACAGAAAGAGCCAGAGCACTCGCTAAGGCCGGCAACTACGATCAGGCAAAAAATCTTCTCAAAACCGTGCTCCATCCTGAAGTAGCGCCGTCGCACATGGGC
>DPWT01000133.1 GCA_003527555.1 Verrucomicrobiales bacterium
ACTGACCGAGGAAGAACAACGCACGGTGCGCGCGAGCGGCAGTGCCGTTAAGGAGATTGTTAATGTGAAAGATGATCTCTGGGAAATCAGATTCCGTAGGGGAATCCTTGGAACGGTAGCGGTGCAAATTGAGTTTCAGCGCGGCGCTGATCGCGGTAAAGGCGGTGCCGAGGAGGTGCGTCCTGCAGTGTTCCTAGCGGCGAAGCGGTTAACGTATTTCATGGTTGTTAGGACGACCGGAAGACTCGACATGCGTGCGAACAATCCTGCAGGTGGCTGGCGCAGAAGCGATTGGACTGCCGTGCCAAAAAGCTTGCGTAACCCAGCCGACACCAGTGTGCCTGACTTATGCTATCGACTCAATGAGCCGGAAGGAACGCTCAAGGTGTCGCTCAAACGCCACCAGATGGCCGACACCCTCAAGCTGCGTGTCACCGGAGGGAAAATGAAGACCATTTTCTCACCTGTTGGCGAGACCCTGACAGCGGTGCGTCTTGAGACTCGTGTGCTACAGAAGAGCACGCTAAAAATTTCCTTGCCAGAAAAATCCAGCCTCTACAATGTGCTGGTCAATGATGAGCCTGTGCACGTGGTCAAAGAAGGTGACGACCACCTGTTCCACGTTTCGCCCCCACCAGTCGAGACTGAGCCAGCGATCGTTTCTCTGGTTTACTCAACACCAGCGAGTGACGGCAACATCAGACTCGCCGCACCCGGATTCAATGTGCCACTTGAGTTTCTTACTTGGGATGTGCTCGTGCCTGAGGGGTATAGGCTTGAAAATCATTCCGGCGGATTCCAGCTGCGTGGCAGCCAGGGTGTGACTGATTACACGATCAAGGATTACCTCGACGCAATCCGAAGCAACCGTAGCGAGGAAGCGCAGAAAGGTCAGGAGTCGTTGCAGAAAGCCAACGACTACCTACGCCAGGGAAAACGCAAGGAAGCTGCCAAAGAACTGAGCAAGGTGACCAAAAACCGTGCCGTGGACGCCGCCTCGAATGAGGACGCCCGTGTGCAGCTTCGCCAGCTCCAAACGCAACAAGCACTCTGGGGGCTGAACTCACGTCGCCAGCGGATCTATCTTGATAATAAAGCGGCCGGTAACGGAATCCGTTTTAATGCCGACCTCGAAGACTCTGCCGTGAACAACCCGCTATTCAAAGGTCAGCAGGAATTCGACGTCCGTCAGGTGGATGACTTCCTGCGCGGAAATAGCCTGGAGGAAAAGAAATCGCTCAAGAGCATCGCCTCCCGACTCGTCACTCAGCAGCTCGCGACCGAGCCAGCTCCGCAAACTATCAGCACCATCGTGCGCGGCAGGGGAGAAGTCCTCCGCTTCACCCGTGGTGTACAAGTTGCAGGGGCTAAAGAGCTCGCTCTCGAACTCGACGTCACACCTACCAACAAAGTGCCACTCGGCAAGTCGCTGTTTATCTTATTGGGTGTAGGAATAGTAGCTGCCGTAGCAAGCCGCAAGGCAGCGTAAGGTCGCTGTTACGTGAGTGCCTCCAACAATTTCCTCGCCCTATCAGCGACGATCTCATCGCGGCTGTGGCTGAGTTTGGCAACAAACCGTTGTTCATTTCTCAGTAAGTCGTGCAGGTTTCTCTGCCAGCTTTGCGCTGAATCACCCTCTGGAACCTCGGTAAACTTAAGAAATATATCCAGAATCTCACCTTGCACGCTCGGCTCTGAGATACCGAGAATTTCTATCAGAAAAGGAAATGCTGGTTCGGCTGCCGAGTAAACATCTCCTGAGCATAATGCGGTCCACACTTCATGGCTTGCCCTCATCGCCCGCGCTTCTTTCCGCGAGGCAAGACTTTCAAGAAGCCGGGGAAGGTTCTTTTTTGATGATGGAGAGGTGGCATATTCGTCCCAAGGAACCTTACGTAACTTCATCCAGAGTGAGTCGGGCATAGTTGATGATAGGCAGATCATAGCTTATGCTCCCATTGAAATCGGATTTGTTTAGGCTCCTGAACAAAGGCATTACTTGCTTGATGAGATGATTGGGTTTAATTTTGTTGTGTCGTTACCATATTGAAACAAGTTTATCGTAATAACGTATTAGCCTATAAATAATCATGCCTCGTGTATTCATAGCGTTACTGTTGATTTCCCCCCTTGCAGCCGAAGTGGACTTTTCTCGCGATGTGCAGCCTATTTTGAACAAAAATTGTATCGCATGTCACGGCGGCGTGAAGGAGGCGAGTGAAGTATCGTTTATTTATCGTGATCAGGTATTAGGAAAAGGTGAGTCAGGAAAAATAGTGGTTATCCCCGGGGATCCAGACGGCTCAGAGATGATGGCACGAATTACCAGTGATGACCCGGAGCTTCTGATGCCGCAGCCTGAGCACGGCCCACGGCTTAGTGATGAGGACGTCAAAACTCTGCGCAACTGGATCAAGGAAGGTGCCAAGTGGGGTGAACATTGGTCGTTTACTTTACCCAAAAAACACAAAGCCCCTACCGTGAAGGACACGACGTGGCCTGTCGGTAAGATTGATCATTTTATTTTAGCAAAACTAGAAAGTAATGGACTTAAGCCATCAGCATCAGCAAGGCCTGCCGAGTGGTTGCGCCGCGCATCTCTGGATATAATTGGATTGCCACCCACTATTGTCGAGCTTGATGCTTTTGAGGTTGCAGCAAAAAATGACTACTCCCAAGCGATAGAAAAAGAAACAGACCGGCTACTCGCATCGCCGCACTTTGGTGAGCGTTGGGCATCGGTCTGGATGGACCTCGCTCGCTATGCCGATTCTGAAGGCCTTGGTAACGACCGCAAGCGTGATGTCTGGAAATTCCGTGAGTGGCTCATCAATGCATTCAATCAAAACCTCCCTTATGATCAGTTTGTCATCGAACAGCTCGCCGGCGATGCGATTCCAAATGCCACACTTGAACAAAAGATTGCGACGACATTCCACCGCCTGACGCAGGCAAATAGTGAGGGAGGCACTGACGATGAGGAGTTTCGCTTAATTGCTGCCATGGACCGGAACGTCACCACTTGGGAGGTTTTTCAAGGAATATCGATGAACTGCGTACAGTGCCACAGTCATCCATATGACCCTTTGAAGCACGAGGAATATTATAATAGCCTCAAGTTTTTTAATAATACGCGTGATTCGGATGCTACAGACAACTCACCAGTGCTGCCTATTCCGCTTGATCCCAATAAATACGCCGAAGCCAACAACCTGCTTAATAAAATCGACCAGCTTGAGCAGACTATCCATGACGCTTGGTTGGCGGTCGATAAGTCGTCAGTATGGCACCCAGTCACCCAGCTTTCGGCGAGCTCTAATACCGCGCATTTGAGTATTGTCGAGAAAGACGGATTTGCAGAATTTCGGGCATCTGATAATGCCAAGATTAACTCAATCTATACGCTGACTGCTCAAGTTCCTGAGAAACTAAAAGAATTCACTGCGTTCCGGCTTACTTATCTTCCCAAAGATGAGGGTAAGGCGCTGACCGATGCCGAGTGGGGAGCCTCCCTCAATCACATACAAGTTGAAAAAATCGGAGTCGATGGGAAAGCGCAACTCGTTAAATTAATTGACGTGATTCCCGATGAGGCGCATCCGTTTTTCAATCCTAACAAATCACTTCAAAAACGAGGCATGGGGTGGGGAACATACTATAAGTTTTTCCGTCCGCGACACGCGACTTTTGTTCTAAGCGAGGAATTGCCGGTGGGTGAGGGAGAAAAAATCCGATTTACACTGCAGAATGGCGGCATGTATATGGCCTCTTTTGCTCTCGTGGCGAAGCGGGGACGCATATCACTCAGTGACGATTCCGCATGGGTTACAGGGCAGACAGACTCAAAATTTGTCAATGCACGTAGCGATCTGCAGCAGGCGCGTGAGCAGCTCAATACCATTCCTCACGTCAATACTCTCGTCATCGCTGAGCGCGATCCCGAGCATGCCCGCGTAACGAACTTTTTTAATCGGGGGAACTGGCTAGACAAAGGTCAGGTAATCCAGACCGCGTCCACGCCAAGTGTCTTTCCACCGATGCAATCCAAAGCAGGCAAACCCAATCGACTTGATTTTGCTAGATGGATTGCTTCGCCAAAAAATCCTCTTACCGCTCGTGTGTTTGTAAATCGGCTTTGGTTAGAGGTTTTTGGCGTGGGGATCGTGCCAACGCCTGAAGACTTTGGTTCAGCTGGAGAAAAACCGACTCACCCCGAGCTTCTGGACACACTGGCGGTAGAGTTTTCTACCGAGATGAAGTGGGACATTAAAGCGATGCTTCGCAGATACGTCACCAGCGCGGCCTACCGGCAGTCGAATAAAGTGTCGCCCAAGTTACATGAACTTGATGCCTCGAACAGGCTGCTGGCCCGCGGCCCGCGTCAGCGCCTTACAGGTGAAATGGCGCGTGACTCGGCACTTCTTGCATCAGGTTTGCTCAGCAGAAAGATTCATGGGCCACCTACATTTCCACCGCTTCCGCCCGGTGTCTGGAGACCATTCGCTGGGCCAAAGTGGAAGACACCCAAGCCTGGTGATCCTGAGCGTTACCGTCGTGCGGTCTATACGTTTTGGAAACGCAGTATCCCATACCCAACATTTATCACATTTGATGCACCTACGCGTGAAATGTGCAGTAAGCGCCGAATGCCATCTAATACACCGATCCAGGCGCTCGCTGTCATGAATGATCCTGCATTTCACGAGTGCGCGCAGGTATTAGGCCAGCGTATGCTGATGTGTAAGGAGGAATCTGTGCATGCTAAAATCGCCCTCGGTTATCGCGCAACAACATCACAGCGGATCACACCAGAGAGACTTACAGAGCTGCTTAAGCTATTCGATAAATTGCAGCAAAACTTTAAGGCTAATCGATTGCAGAGTAAAAAACTTGCAGAGACCGCCGATGGCGCAGCCTATGCAGTGATCGCATCGGTTCTACTTAACCTAGATGAGGCCATTACCAGATAAATTGATGAATCTATTCGAAAAACTTCAGGCAGAAAAACTTCAGCACTCGACTCGCCGTGAGTTCCTACGTGATTGCACTACTGGGCTCGGTGGAATGTGGCTTGCCAGCCAAGGGTTATCCAACGCGGCAGGGCCATTAAATATTTCCCGCGATCCATCTAGCCCGTTAGCCCCACTATCGCCAAGCTTTGCACCCACGGCCAAGCGAGTGATCTACCTCCATATGGTTGGTGCTCCCAGCCAGCTTGAGCTATTTGATTACAAACCAACTTTAGAAAAATACGACGGAAAGGAGTGTCCGAAAGAGTATCTAGAAGGTCAGCGATTTGCGTTCATTCAAGGAGTGCCCAAAATGCTCGGTCCGCAGTTTAAGTTTTCCCAGCACGGGCAATCTGGTGCATGGGTGTCGGATCGCCTGCCCCAACTCGCCAAGCATGCCGATAAGATGTGCTTTATCAAAACCATGCAGAGTGATCAGTTTAACCACGGGCCTGCCCAGTTGCTCTTACAGACTGGCAGCCCAAATTTAGGTCACCCGACAATTGGTGCATGGGCCACCTGGGGGCTTGGCACGGACAACCAAAATTTACCTGGTTACATGGTGCTGATTTCGGGGGGTAGAATCCCACGCGTTGGATCATCGCTCTGGGGAAGTGGCTATCTGCCGTCGGTCTATCAAGGTGTGCAATGCCGCTCTACAGGTGACCCTGTGCTCAATGCAGCGAACCCCGCAGGTATTTCATCCGATATTCGTCGTGCGGCACTTGATTCATTAAAGAACCTCAATGAGCGCACATTTCATGAGATTGGTGACCCTGAAACTGTCACTCGTATCGCGCAGTATGAGATGGCATACCGCATGCAGACATCTGTGCCAGAAACTATGAGTATTGATGATGAGCCCGCTCATATTCACGACATGTATGGCACTCAGCCCGGTAAGGAATCGTTTGCTAATAACTGTTTGCTCGCACGACGACTTGCAGAAGATGGTGTCCGTTTTATTCAGCTCCACGATTGGGGATGGGACTCACACGGATCAAGCAAAAGCGAGGCCCTCAATGGTGGTTTTCAGGATAAATGCCGCCAGATTGATAAGCCTATCTCAGCTTTATTAACTGATCTCGATCAGCGTGGTATGTTAGATGATACACTTGTTGTCTGGGGCGGTGAGTTTGGTCGCACACCAATGCTTGAAAACCGCGGTGGCGGCAGTGGCAACAAATTTACTGGACGTGATCATAACCCAAATGCTTTCACTATCTGGATGGCCGGCGGAGGCGTGAAACCCGGCATGACCTATGGCGAGACCGATGAAATGGGTTATCAAGTTGCCAAGAACCCCGTGCATGTGCGCGATCTACACGCCACCATGCTCGAGATGTTTGGTTTTGATGCCAAACGCCTCTCCTACAATTATCAAGGGCTCGACCAAAAACTCATCGGCGTGAAACCTGCGAAAGTGATCAAGGACATCATCGCGTAAAGATACATCGTCAGTGCTACCGATGTTTATTACAATCTATGGCAGATGTATATCACGGCTGATGTGAACAAGCATCCGATGTCAAAATACATGATGCCGGTGATAATCCTTGAGAATTTGTGTAATAATAGCTCGCAGAGATCGTCAGATTAGGTATCCGTGTGTAGCAGATGAATTATTAACATGAGCAACGAAAATCTTATATTAAAACAACTCAAAAAAGAGCTCCTAGATCAATTTGAGAAAATCCATGGCGTGGAGCCATTTATCATAGCTTCGGCACCTGCGCGTGTGAACCTGATTGGTGAGCATATCGACTATTGTGATGGGTTCGTATTACCTGCTGGAATCAACCGACACGTCGTCATAGCGGCCGTTCCGAATGGGACTTCGGAGGCGAATCTTTTTTCGACGGTACTTCCTGATCAACCAGTAACGGTAATGCTTGATGAACCGCAGACACCAGGACAGCCAAAGTGGGCGGATTACATACGTGGTGTGTTTGATGGGTTTTGTGATAAAGGCCTCTGGCCGCTCCCAGGATTTGATGCGGTGATTCACTCTAATATTCCATTGGGCGCTGGGCTCTCCAGTTCGGCCGCGATCGAGGTGGCTGCCGCTACACTAGTTGAGGGGTTGTTAGGTGTTGAAATCAACCCCAAAAACAAAGCTTTGTTATGCCAGCGTGCGGAGAGAAAATTTGCGGGGGTGCCATGTGGTATTATGGACCAGTTTGCATCTGTCTTTGCGAAACAAGATCACTTTGTGCTTATTGATTGCCGTTCAGAGGAAGCACAGCCAATTCCGTTTACTGACAAATCTATCAGTATGGTCATCGCAGATACCAATGTGCATCACGAACTCAGCGACGGGGCATACGCGAATCGCAGAAAACAGACAGAAATTGCACTATCGGTTATTGGTAAGTCGTCATGGCGTGAAGTTAGCATGGCTGATCTGGATGCTGTGAAATCAGAAATGAACGAGGTGGTGTATAAACGTGGCCGCCACGTAATTACCGAAATTGATCGCACTCAGCAGGCAGCGATTGCCGTATCACGCGGCAAGACCGATGAGTTAGGTGAGATGATGGCAGCCAGCCATCGATCGTTACGAGATGACTTTGAAGTATCCTGTAAGGAGCTAGATGAGATGGTAGAAATTGCATGGGATATCGGTCGTGATGGCGGTGTGATCGGTAGTCGAATGACCGGCGGAGGGTTTGGTGGATCTACCATTACACTTGTTAGGACAGATAAAGTAGAAGATGTGATGGCAGAAATGCGAACACGTTACCAAAAAGTAACCGGCATCGAGCCGCAAATTTTTTCTACGGGAGCGGTGGATGGAGCTGGACAAGAGATCCATTAAAGACCGGAGCCTACATCCATGGCGAAAAGGCAAACGTCATCGTTGAAGTCACCACCTACAGAGTGTTTGCGCGCATAATCGATGAGTGAGTCCAAGCTCTTATCGATTTTTTGAGGTGATGTTTCGTGGATCTTTTCAATGATCTTATCAATACCCAGCTGTTGACTATCGTTGTTTTCAACCTCGTGTAGGCCGTCAGTGAAAATGACCATGCGGTCAATATCATCTAATGAAATCGATCGAGTTGTGTAGGTGCTCTTGGGCATCAGTCCGAGCGCTGGATTTTTCTTGCCATCGCTATGCGCAAGTTGGCGTGTCTTGTTCAGTCGAGTGACAATAGGGGCGGGGTGTCCAGCGCAGCTGTAGGAGAGGGTTCCTTTTTTGAGGTCAACAACACAGTAGATGGCAGTCGCAAAAAGAGTAACATCTGCGCGTTCAAGGATGGAAACCAAACCATCATTTATTCCGTAGAGAAACCATTCAGGGCTTGTTGCAGAGTCGCGTTCTTTTTCGATTAGCCCGCGAAGCATAGAGACAATAAGTGAGGCACGTACTCCATGGCCCATGACATCACATACCAGAATGCCAATACAGTCTTGGGATATAGGCATGACCTCGTAGAAATCGCCAGCCATTTCCGACGCTGGAGTGTAACGACAAGCAAAAGAGACCTCGCGATCATGAGCTCGAAGAATCAGACCTTCAACACTCTGGGGAAGCAGCGCTTGCTGGATTTCGCGCGCTAGTTGGAGTTCTTCCTCAAATGCTATGTTTCGCTGTCGTAATTGTTCTGCTGCGTTGGTGAGTAGTCTTTGAGTTCTAACGAGATTAGAGATATCACTCGTTACGCCAAAGGTTCCGAGGAGATTACCGTGTCGGTCAAGCCATGGTAGTTTAGTAATTTCCACCCATGTATCATCTTTGCCCTCCCAGTTCTCACGTTGGATTACGTTGATCTGAGGCTTTCGGGTTTCCATGATATTTATTTCGTCAGCGCGTGCGGTGTCGGCATGGGCCTTTCCAAAAAAATCGTGGTCTGTTTTACCCACAAGGTCTTCGCCGGTTTCTTCCCCAAATCTTTTTGCGATTGAGGTGTTTGCCATGACAAATTTTGATTCTTTATCTTTATAGTAAACATTGACCGGGACGTTATCAATGAGCTCACGTAGCCTGTAGCGTTCTTCCTCGAGCGATATTTCGGCCATTTTTCTGCGTGAGATATCGATGAATGATCCTACAACCCGCAGGGCTTTACCCTCCTCGTCTCTGACAACTACACCGCGTATCCTGAACCAGTGCCATTGTCCATCTGGGTGGCGATAACGGCAATCTGCTGCCAGGTTATCAGCGGCATCTGGGGAGAGAGCGTCACGTAATGAATTCTGGAAATCTTCAATATCCTCGTCATGGAGATACTCAGCAGAACGGGCGATGACGTTAGGTGCTGAACTCTCGTCATATCCTAACAGCCTTAGTAGACGGGCAGAGTAGTAGATATCCTCTTCACCTACATACCAGTCCCAGACGCCCTCATTGGATGCCTGCAAAGCAAGCTCGAGTCGATCCTGAGATTCGTCATCCATAAATGGTATCTATAAACTCACTTGGGCATGGAATCAATGAGGAACTACTTCAGATGCTTGTCTAGCCATGCGCAGATGTGTTCTGAAACAGTCTGGTAGTTATCATCGAAAGAATGAGTTGCATTCTTAATCTCTATGAGATCGGATTGGCACTGAAGAATGTTGGATAGATCATGACTGTCTTTGGGTAATACCACGTCATCTGCCGTTCCGTGTAGGAGTAGCCATGGTGCTTTTACCCCCTTAGCGGCGTCAATAGTGCTATTGATTGCCTGCATGTCATCGATGTATTGCTTGGAAAGTGGACAGCCATCCTCATCCCACATATTTCCTTTGTCTGGGATAATGCTCCCAAATTCTCTCTCGCAAAATTCAGCTGTATGCACCATGCCTGCTAGTGAAACTAGAACATGGATACGCTCATCCCGTGCTGCTGCCAGAGCCCCCACGGCACCCCCCATGCTGTGCCCGATGTATGCAATTTTCTTGCCGTGGCCTACTTGGTCAATGATGGCAGTGAGGTCGCTGATTTCTTTACTCACCGTGCTATCCTGAAAGGATCCTTCAGAGTGACCATTGCCTGAAAACGATACTCTTAGAGCTGGGTAGCCATGGTTTTGTAATGCCTTCGCTAACCACAATAATAGCGGACGGTCTTTATTACCCGTCACACCGTGGCCTAGGATTACTAAACAATCGTCTCGGTTTGTGTTGTGTAGTTGGGTATCGAGGAGCTCGCCATGTTGATTTTTAACAGGTGTCATGACTAGGATGTTCTTCCTTTGAAGGTGAGTTCAGCTACTCCTGATTTGTCGAGCTCGCCGATACCAAGATCGATCATTTTTCTGTATTGGTTTTCGGTAGCATTGGATAAAGGCAGGGTGATGCCTTGTTCATTACCAAGAGTGTTGGCAATACCACTATCCTTGGCTGCATGTGCAGCAGAGAACCAGCACTCATGGTCACGATCGATCATGTCATCTGAATCGGTTTCTAGTACGCGTGAATTGGCTCCTGTCTGAGAAAAAACCTCACACAGCATGTCTAGGTCTAGACCGAGAGCTTCTCCAAGCCCAAGTCCTTCGGCAAGAGCAGCTGTATTAATATTCATCACCATATTGACGAGTGCCTTTACTTTGGCTGCTTCTCCTGCGCGGCCGATATAGCGCAGATTAGTCGAGAGCTGATCAAGTAATCCTCGGCATGCGTTGAATCCATCTTCGCTTCCACCAATCATCAGGTAGAGGCTGCCTTCGCGTGCTTGGCTGATGCTGGACGCCATGCAGGCTTCAAGTGATGTTGCCCCAGCGAGCTTGGCTGCCTTTTCCATTTCCACATGCACATCCGGAGAGACGGTCGCACAATTGATGAAGATTTTACCACTCGCATTGACTAACAGGTTGTCTTTCTCATTAAGAAATATTTCTCGCATGGAGTCGTCATCGGTGACTACGGTAATAATAATATCAGCATCTTGAGCCGTTTCAGCGAGTGTTGTGGCGGCACTACACCCGAGCTCTTGGGCTAGAGATTCTGCGGCTTTCGCATAGACATCATAAACTGCTGTGATGTTGTGGCCGCAGTCGTTCAGGCGGCGTGCCATGTTGGCGCCCATACGCCCGACACCTACGAAAGATATTTTTTTTGTATTATTACTCATTTTATGAAGTTGTTGGTTCGTGGAATGTAAGTCCGCCGTCGTGGATACGAACGGGTTGAAAAAGACTTGTCTGGTGAAAATTAGGTTTGCCTTTGGTAGCAGCCGATGCTGTTAGAAATCGTTGTTCTGGTGAATCAATAATCATGGTTACGTTCATGCAAGAACTCTCACCAAAATTTACCCGGGCCTGCAGGATATCGAGCGGAATTGACGCCGCTGCCATCCATGTGCCATCGGGTGTTAAATCACCAAATGTTTTAACTCCCGGTATTTCAACTTCGTCTTCATATGCACGCACACTTGGTGCGGTGAACTCTGCACTCCACCAAGCACCATTTGGCGCGAGGTTAAACTCCAGATAACGGCCCGACTCAGGGTCACTGATAAAAAACTCAGCGACGTCATATTTCCAGAGTTCTGGCATAAATTTTCTGGGGCGTGCTTGCGGATGTATTTTTGCAGGTTTTTGGCGGGTTGCAACAAACCAGAAGCTACCGTGATCTATCGCTAACCCGAACGCAGCAGGAACCTCCATCGGTTTACCGTACCAGTCGTTTTGCAGCCCGAAAAGAGCTAGATCTAACTCTCCCCAATTTAGCGGGTGATGTTTTTTCTCGATGAGCATCTACCGCAGATATTGAGTGGCTTCTGAGCTTTTGCCAAAGCCAAAATAAGTTCTGATGACATAAACCTAAAAAAATACCCGATTACTTGAAATATCCTCGCCAACGCAGCTTATTAATGTTGTGTATAAGTCATTCACATTGTGCTGTTACGCAACGTTCTATAAGCTTTACAGAAATCACAAATAAATGAACCGGATAGAGTACATCGGACCAAGACCCCAAAAAAAACCCCACAAGCCGTGGGGTGGAGGATGGTTGATGATACTACTGGTTGTGGTTGCGGTGACTTTTGTTGCCAAGCCTTTCATCGCACAGCTATGGGCTGAGCGGGGAGAAGTAACCGAGCTCAACGTGGAAGAATCCGTGGCTTGGCTCACCAAAGGTGATAGTTTCGGTAACGAGCTTGCAGCCGTAGCGCTTGAGCGCACTCGCGAGGATGTAACCTACGATCCTGCCTACTATAAGATTTCTTTCCCCAATGGTGACGTTCCCGCAGGAAAAGGTGTGTGCACGGATGTCGTAATCCGCAGCTACCGGGCGCTTGGGATTGACCTGCAACAGCTCGTGCATGAAGACATGCAAAATAATTTCCGTATTTACCCACAAATTTGGGGTTTGAAGGGGCCGGATACAAATATTGATCATCGGCGAGTGCCAAATTTACAACGCTATTTTAGTAGGTTCGGAACCGAGATCGTAATTCCCGAGTCGGGCCCACAGGCCGAGGCCTTTAAATATGGTGATGTTGTTGCATGGCGTCTGCCGCACGGTGCCACGCACATCGGAGTGGTTGTTCCTGGCCCTGCGGAGCGACGCGATGAAAAATGGATCGTGCATAACATCGGCTCTGGTCCCAAGTGGGAGAATCAGTTGTTCGATTACCAAATGATCGGCCATTACCGTTTTAATGGCAGCCAGTAGCGGACCGTTTTTTGGGTTTTGAAACCAAAAATGCTATCTTTTTAAGCTTAGGCAAGGCACTTCCGATGTATATAATGTCTATTCTTGTGTTCGCAATGAACTGGCCGTCACAATGTGAATTTTCATCGCTCAAAAGCTCTGTTTCTATCCTTGCTTTACCGGATCTAGATTTGGGAGGATGAAGCACTCTCGTGATAAATAGTTAGCGTTTCTTTCAAAAAACACATTTTTTAACATGAAGTTAATCAATATTTTTATGGTATTTTGTATGGCTACTTTCGCACAGGCAGCCAA